>CANGCZ010000014.1 GCA_947452325.1 Comamonadaceae bacterium
ATTATCCGTACGTACAGGACTTAAAGGAAAAAGGCCATGCAAACGATTGACGGATTACTTGATGCAATTAAAAAACGCCACACAATAACGAGTGACTACAAGCTGTCACTCTACCTAGGCATTGGTCAGGGAAACATTGCGAATTACCGGCACAAACGTTCAATGCCGAATGCCGAAGCATGCGAAAAAATCGCTAAGGCTCTCGATATGGACCCAGATGTCTTGATAGTCCATTTTGAAGGCCTTCGGTCACGAGATGAATTGACCAAAGCGGTTTGGCAGCGAATCGGAGTGAGACTACAGGCGGGCTTTGCAAGCGTTACATTTAGTCTTGTGTTAGCCACAATCGCGGCAATAACTACAAGCTTTTCACCGAATGCCGAAGCAACCGCCATTTGTTCAAATCAACAACCTCTGCATATTATGTTAAGTCAATCAAACACGGATTCCTGGCTTTCTTGCAAATCAATCTTCTTGCCCTTGCTTGTGTCCTGTACGTTGGCTTCTGCCCAACCCGGTCCGGCGCGTAACGAATCGGCCATGCAGGAAACGCGTGACATTGCAGCTGCCATGCTCAAAGAACTCAGCCAGACCTTGCAAGCCGCCATGGCAGATGGCGGCGCGGTCAATGCCATTGGTGTTTGTAAAACCAAGGCGCCTGAAATCGCCATGTCTTTGTCCATGAAGCACCAGGTACAGGTTGCCCGCGTCGGAACGCGTGCCCGTAACCCCAACATGGGTGTGCCCAACGAATGGCAAACAAAGGCGCTTGATAAATTCCAATCCCGCATTGCAGGTGGCGACAAGCCTTATGACATTGAATATGTGGAAGTGGTCAAAACAGGCGCATACGATTTGGAATTGCGTTATGCCAAACCTATTGTGTTGCAGCCCATGTGTACAGCCTGTCACGGCACGCCTGATCAAATCAGCCCTGAAGTAAAGGAAAAACTGAACAAACTTTATCCGAACGACAAAGCTGTGAATTACAAAGCCGGTGATTTACGCGGGGCAGTCATAGTCACCCGATTCCTGTCTCACTGACCGGTTTTTTCTTCATCCACATTCACTTCGATGATGTCTACCCGGACAACCCGGCGGGTTGGTAACTGCTTGGTATAAGGTGTTTTGGGCGCGTTAGGTTCTAGCGGCCTGACCCTGACCACACTTGAATTTTCTGCGCTTTGTCTGGCCACTGCTTTGGTCTCGGTGGCTTTTTTATCACTCACCGCTGGTTCTGCTTCTTTCAACACAGGCTCTTCTGTCTGAACGGCTTTGTCTAAGGCCTGTAATACGGTGTTTTTGTATACCGGTTGCACAGGATTGCTTTCAATGGTGCTGGTTTGCAAAGCCGGTCCCGTGATGGCTTCTTGTAATTCATCTTCAACGGGACCCACAGGCGCTGTCACAGGCTGATGATCGATTGATTCTGCTGGCGTGTGTACGCTGTCAACTTGTGGAGCGATTTGCTCTGTACTGTTTTGCAATTCTGCGGGCGGCTCGATCAGATTGTCTTGCGCTGAGACAAGCCCCTCCTCCTTTACTGGAACTTCCGCTGGTTTGTCTATTTGTTGTGTTGCGGTTTGTTCCTGCGCTGTTTGTGATGGGTTTTGCGGACTGTATTTCTGGTTCCAGGCGGTCATGAATGCCATCAAATACCGCTTGGCATCTTCTTTCTCCGGCTGTTTGGCCATGTCCAATGCAGTCAATCCCAATTTGTTTTTGATTCGCGGATCAGCGCCCTCCTCCAACAGCAATTTCACAGACATTGCGGTGCCGTAACTGGCGGCCATCATCAAAGGCGTGGTCCCGTTAGGCGATTCAGCATCCAGATAGGCCTGTTGGTCTAACAATAATCGAATCATTTCAATATGGCCCTTGCTGGCCGCGTAATGCAAGGCCGTCCAACCGGGTTTGTTGACATCCGCTCCTTTGCTGATCAGTTTGTCAGCCAGCCAAAGTTGGTTGTTGATGGCGGCAAGCATGAGCAGGGATTCGCCGTCTGCATTCAGTACGTTCAAATTGGTTTGTTTGCTTTCAATCAGCACATCCAGCACTTTCACAGACTTTTTCTGATAACAAAGTATCAGCGCCGGTACGTTTTTGGGGCTGGGACTGTTGGGGTCAAAGCCCCGGGAAAGCAGGTGGCTGACAAGCTCGGGCTGATCCAATTCAATCGCTTTGAAAAAGTCACTGTAAGAACCTGCGATGGATACATTAAATCCAATAAAAACATATAGATAAAGGATAAATTTAAAGTAAAATTTCAACTTAAAACTCTCCTGAACAAGCGGTCGAAATTGGCAGATGTCATCTTCCCTACCTGTTCATCGGCCAAATGTCTCAAGCTGGCAATTTGTTTGGCCACCCACGGCACCAGCGAAGGATCGTTGGTTTTGCCACGGTGCGGGACGGGGGCCAGGTAAGGACTGTCGGTCTCAATCAGCATGCGGTCCAGCGGCATCCAAGCAACGATGTCACGCAAGTCAGATGCATTTTTAAACGTGAGAATACCGGAAAAAGAGATGTAAAACCCGAGTTCCAGTGCAGCTTTGGCCACCTCAGCGGTTTCGGTGAAACAATGAAACACGCCGCCTACCGAACCGCCACTGCCGTCTTCACCCTCTTCTTTCAATATCGCCAAGGTGTCTGCGCTGGCACTTCGGGTATGTATCACAAGCGGCAACTGCAGCTGCCTGGCCGCGCGGATGTGCAGCCTGAAACGCTGGCGTTGCCATTCCATGTCTGCCACTGAACGCTCACCCAGCCGGTAATAGTCCAAGCCGGTTTCACCTATGCCGACCACCTTGGGTCGCTGTCCTATGCGAAGCAAATCGTCCAGGGTCGGCTCTTGCACCTGGTCTTCATCCGGGTGAACACCGGCGGTGCACCAAAAATTGTCATAGGCCATGGCCAGACCATGCACGTCCTCGAAAGTTTCCAATTGGGTGCTGATCAGCAAAGCGCGCGTGACCTGAGCCGTCTGCATGTCTTGGCGAATCTCGCTCATGCGGGATTGCAACTGAGGAAAATTCAAATGGCAATGGGAATCGGTATACATGGTTCAGCGCCCTGGGCTCAAAGCCACTTGGGCCCGGTTGACCCAGGCCTCGACAAGCAAACCCTGCTGGTACGGGTGATCAACGGTTTTGGCGCTTTGCAACAACTCGCGCGACCACTGGCTGAGCGCCTCGAACTTGGCTCCTTTGGGTAAATCCGCAGGCTGAAAATAGCGGGGCGCACCGCCGACGCTGGTTTGCAGCATATCGTGACAGAGTTTTTGCAAACTCGACAGTACCAGCGCCGCCGGGTTGTCTGCCAACACCCCGGCATCCCCTCGGCTGAGTTGCTGCGGCAAGGCACGCCAATGATTGGCTTGTATCCCGGCTTGGAACAAAGCCAGCGCGTCCTCTGGTCTGCCCCCGGCTGCTTGCAGCAACAAGGGGGTTTGCGAATCGGGCACACCTTGCGACGTCAGCCATTCGCAGGCCGCATCCACTGTCGGCCACAGCATGCTGTGGCTCTGACAGCGACTGCGTACCGTTGGCAACAATTCGTGCGCCGCATTGCAAGCGAGTATGAAGCGGGTATTGCCAGGTGGCTCTTCCAGGGTTTTCAACAAGGTATTCGCGGTGATGGTGTTCATGCGCTCGGCTGGACTGATCAACACCACCTTACCGGCGTTACTGCCGCCGGTGGTTTGGGTAAAGCCCAGCAACTGGCGCATGGAATCGACTCTGATCTCCCGGCTGGGCTTTCGGTTTTTGTCGTCAATGTCTTTTTGCGCTTTTTCCGACAAAGGCCAGCCCAGTTCCAGCATCTCGGTTTCAGGCATCAGCACGGTGAGATCCGAATGTGCTCGCACCTCAATGCCGTGGCAGCTCGCGCAATGACCGCAAGCCCCTCGGGCGGTAGTTTGTTGACACAGCCAGGCAGCGGCCAGCGCCAGACCGAGTTCGTATTGACCCAATCCTGACGGGCCTTGCAACAAAAAAGCATGGCCCGAACGCTGCATCAGGCTTTGCAATTGGGAGGTCAGCCAAGGGGCAAGCGGGCTCATGTCGGCTCTGCGCTCAGCAACCCGCGTTCACGCAAGGCATTCAATACCGCTTGCCTGACCGCGTCCATGGAAGCATCGGCTTCAATCCGGGCAAAACGCTTGGCATCAGCGTGCGCACGTGCTGCGTAGGCCAGGTGAACCTTATTGAAAAACGTTTGAGGCTGTGATTCGAAGCGATCCGGCACCCTGGCCTGGGCCAGACGATGAGCAGCGACCGCCGGATCAAGTTCAAACCACAAGGTCAGCCCGGGTTGGCGCAAACCGCCGCCGGGCAAGGCCTGCACCCATTGCTCTAATTGCGTCAGCACCCGCAAGTCAAAGCCCCGCCCGCCGCCCTGGTAGGCAAAGGTGGCATCGGTGAAACGGTCGCACAAGACCACATCCCCGCGTGCCAAAGCCGGCTCAATCACTTGTTGCAAATGGTCTCGCCTGGCGGCAAACACCAGCAGGGCTTCGCACAAAGGGTCCATGGCATCGTGCAGCACCATGTCGCGCAGTTTTTCAGCCAAAGCGGTGCCACCGGGCTCACGGGTTTGGACCACGGCTTTCCCTTGCAGGCGAAAAGCGTCAGCCACGGCCTGGATGTGGCTGGATTTACCAGCACCGTCAATTCCTTCAAAACTGATGAAAATGCCTTGTTGCATAAGGCTTATTGTGCCTTGCCGGGTGAGACTGAACGTTGGTAACGGTCTACTGCTGCATTGTGGTCGGCCAGGTTTTCGCTGAACTGGCTGCTGCCGTCGCCACGCGCCACAAAATACAAGGCTTTGCTGGTGGCAGGATGCAAAGTGGCTTGCAAAGCGGCCATGCCGGGCATGGCGATGGGCGTTGGCGGTAAGCCGCGATGCACATAAGTGTTCCAGGGGTGATCGGTTTGCAGATCAGCGCGACGCAGGTTGCCGTCAAAGCTTGCCCCCAGGCCATAAATCACGGTGGGGTCGGTTTGCAATGGCATGTTGATGCGCAAGCGGTTGTGAAATACGCTGGCAATCATGCCCCGGTCGCTGCTCAGGCCGGTTTCTTTTTCGACAATGCTGGCCAGCGTCAACGCATCTTCGGCATTTTTCAACGGCAAACCCATGTCGCGGTTGGCCCAGGCGGCTTCCAGGCGTTTGTCCATGGCTTTGGCGGCGCGGCGTAAGAGTTCAAGGTCAGAGCTGCCTTTGCCAAAGTTATAGGTATCGGGAAAAAACCGGCCTTCGGGTGCGACGCCGGATTTGCCCAGGTGGCTCATGATTTCGTCATCGCTCAGGCTGGACGAGTCATGTTTGAGAAACGCCGATTTGTCCATGGCCTGACGCAGCAAACGCCAGTTCCAGCCTTCCACAATCGTCAGGTTTTTCAGGTTTTCTTCGCCGCGCACCAGCTTGTTCAGCAGGTCATAGGCTGAATTGCCTTGGGTGATTTCATAACTGCCGGCACGAATGAAGCGGGATTGGCCGCTCAACTTGAAAAAGTAATAGAGCAAGGTCGGTGAGACCTCGACCCCGGAATGCGCCGTGAATGCAGCGATGGTTTTCACGGACTGACCTGGCTCTATGGAGACATCGACCGAAGCTGCGCTCAGGGGCAGCGGTCGCCAGACCCACCAGGCCGCGATGGACAAAGCCAAAATTGCGGTCAACAGCAACAGACTGACCATGCGCCAAAACCAAGTAATCACGTGCCTGTCCTGAGCAAAATGTAAAGCGGACATGATAATAGAGGGATGACGTCAAACCCCTCAGAAACCTCAACACCTGCTCTGGCCGCCACAGGCGACTGTGTTTTGCCACATTGGGGCGTGATAGCGGCGCGTGGCCCCGAAGCCGCCCATTTTTTACACAACCAACTGACCCAGGATTTTTTGCTGCTCGATATGCAACACGCACGCCTGGCAGCGTTTTGCAATGCCAAAGGTCGCATGCAAGCCAGCATGCTGGGCTTCAAAACCTCGGCCGAAGAAGTGCTGCTGTTGATGCGCGCCGATTTGCTGGCCCAAACTTTGAAACGATTGAGCATGTTTGTGTTGCGATCCAAGGTCAAGCTGAGCGACGCATCCGCCGACTGGACGGTTTATGGTCGTCTGACAAACGCAAACGAGGCAGCAGCGCCTTGGCAGTTAAGCCATGAGGACGGCACCTGGTCTGTCGGTTTGTATCCCGGTGCAGGCGTGGCGCGCCGCTTGGTGGTTGCACCCGCTGCCACCGGCTTGGTACAAGCCGGTTTGTCATTGGACGATTGGATGTTGTCAGAGGTGCTCAGTGGTGTTGCCGATGTGCAAGCCGCCACCTTTGAAGCTTTTGTACCGCAAATGCTGAACTATGAGTCTGTGGATGGCGTGAATTTCAAAAAAGGCTGTTACCCCGGTCAGGAAGTGGTGGCACGCAGCCAGTTCAGAGGCATATTGAAGCGGCGCACTTACCTGGTCAGCAGCAGCTTGCCCTTACAAGCTGCTCAGGAAATTTTTCATTCCAGTGACGCCACCCAACCGGCAGGTCAAGTGGCGCAAGCCGTTTCACACCCGTTGCATGGGCATTGGGCGCTGGTTTGCCTGCAAACCTCGTCGGTTGAAGTCGGCGAATTACACCCGGCGGGAACCACCGGCCCTGTGCTGAAACTGCATCCCCTGCCCTACGCTTTGCGCGACGATATTTAGACCATTCACATAGCAGCCAGCAGCATGGCCCGGTAATCTGCCACGCTGGCGTCGCGCGGATTGGTTTTGTGTGAATGGTCGGCCAGCGCGCCTTTGATGATGTCGTCAAACTGCGCTTCGGTCACGCCCATGGCGGCCAGACCGGAGGGCAATCCCAAGGCCGCGTTCATTTTTTTGATGGCATCGCCCAATGTTTTTGCCGGGTCACTGCCAGGCGTCAGCCCCATGGCTTGTGCCATGCGTGCCAGGCGATGGTCTTTTTGCATGGATTCAGCCTGCGCGTTGAAGGCAATGACAGCAGGTAAAAACATGGCGTTCAAAGTGCCGTGGTGCAAGCGCGGGTTGATGCCGCCCAGACTGTGACTGAGCGAATGCACGCAACCCAGACCTTTTTGGAACGCCAAAGCACCTTGCATGGATGCGCTCATCATTTGCAATCGTGCATCCCTGTCCTGCCCGTTGCGTGTGGCTTTTTCAATATTTGCCCAACCGCGTTGCAAACCATCGATGGCGATTCCGTCTGCCGGCGGATTGAAAGCGGAGGACATGAAAGTTTCCATGCAATGCGCGATCGCGTCCATGCCGGTCGCGGCTGTCATCAAAGGTGGCAAGCCCAGGGTGAGGTCCGGATCCAGCAAAGCGGTTTTGGGCACCAAGTGCCAGGAATGGAAACCAAGTTTGCGCCCGTCGTCCACAATGATGATGGCGCCGCGCGCCACTTCACTGCCGGTACCGGCAGTGGTGGGAATGGCGATCAAGGGCAATACTTTGTCGGTGATGCGCGGCGAACCGCCTTCGATGGTGGCGTAAGTAGTCAGCGGTCCCGGGTGTGTGGCAGCAATCGCCACGCCTTTGGCGCAGTCCATGGAAGAGCCGCCACCCAAGGCGATCAAGCCATCACACTGGTGTGCGTGGCACAAAGCGGTAGCGGCACGCACTGCGGCCTCGGTGGGATTGGAGGGCGTGCCGTCGTAGACCGCGCAAGTCACACCGGGCAAAGCATCCAAAGCCTTTTGCAACAAGCCTGCGGCTTTGATGCCAGCGTCTGTGACGATCAACGGCCGGGTGATGCGGTTGCGCTGACATTCTTCTGCGAGTCGCTTGATGGCACCGGGTTCGATGTGGATTTGGGTGATGTAGAGAATGCTGGACATGGGCTTTGCCTCGAATGCGTTGTAGGATGCTGCGACTTTAACGGACTGCGGCTGATACTTATGCAAAGACAGGATTTCCGATTCTTTCACCCCTTGCGCGTGCGCTGGGTGGAAGTCGATATGCAAAAAATTGTGTTCAACGGCCACTACCTGATGTATTTTGACACTGCGGTCGGTGACTACTGGCGGCATCTGGTCTTGCCATACGAACAAACCATGCACGACCTGGGCGGTGATTTGTATGTGGTCAAGTCCTCGCTCGAATACAAGGCCTCAGCGGTTTACGATGATTGGCTGCACATCGGTATGCGATGCCAACGCATAGGCAATTCATCCATGACTTTCCAAGCCTGTGCGTTTAGAGGTGAGCAAGTGCTGGTCACCGGTGAGTTGGTTTATGTGTTCGCAGACCCGAAAACCCAAACCTCTAAATCTGTGCCTCAAGAACTGCGCGACACCTTGCTGGGTTATGAGCAAGGCGAAGCCATGGTCAAGCTGCAACTGGGCAGTTGGGGTGCTTTGAAAAACGTGGCCAGCGGTTTACGCACCGAGGTGTTTGTGGAAGAACAAGGTGTCAGTCAGGAACTGGAGTGGGACGAATTCGATGCCCGCTCACTTCATGCGGTGCTGCGTAACCGCATGGGCTTGGCGGTGGCGACAGGCCGACTGCTGCCTGCCGAAGACGGTGTGTCCAAAATAGGCCGCATGGCGGTCAAGCGAAATATGCGCGGCTTAAAGTTGGGTGAGCACGTATTAAAGGGATTGCTGGATGCCGCACGCAAACGAGGCGACCGAGAAGTGGTGATACACGCCCAATGTTCAGCTGAGCATTTTTACAAGCGGCAAGGATTCATAAGACGCGGCGAAGTATTTCAAGAAGCGGGCATGGACCACGTAGAGATGTTGATGCCATTGTGACAAAGGCTTGCTACTTGCAAGACTGCTCACACAAGGACTGATGTCATAAGGCTTTGACCACAGATACCTCTGGCCGCAGTAACCACTGCGCCAATTCATCGGCCAATCTGCCGGACTCGGCTATGGCGGTTTGCCACACTTTCACCCGCCCTTTCAGATCGTGTTTGTATGTCATGAAGTCGCTGCGGTCCGGCAACTTGCCATTGGGCAATGTGTTCACCCATTCCGGATTGGGGGCCAAGACGATGGTGGTATCCAGAAATGGCGTGGCCACGTGTCTGCGCGTGAGTTTTTTGTCCAGCCAACCGGGTACCACTTGTTTTTGAAAATGCGGGTACAGCGTCAAGCCTTTGGCGGCTCTGTAGTCCAAGTGCAGGTGGTAATCGGTGATACCTCCATCCCAATATGCGCCGCCAGGTGCACCGTCTATGTCATGCACTGCCTTCAACACAAACGGTATGGAACAACTGGCCAGTACAGCTTGCAGAAAATTCTCTTCCGACAACGCCAGATGCTTTGTTCTGTAGTCCTTGGTGTGAAACGGCAGCGGTTGGGGATGACCGAGAAATGCGGACGAAAACACCACGCGCTCCAGCCATAAACCCATGGCGCGGCGACTGACCGCATTCGTCAGGTACGCGCCCGCATAACCCAGCGCAGTGCGCATGGGCGTGTCACGGTGCAAGATGCCGCGACCGCGCGAGGTCATCACATGCAGACGGTAGCGCGGATGCTGCAACACTTTGTGGATGCGCTTGTCGTAAAACCGGTGCAGGTTGGCGGAGAAATCATCGCTCACTTGGTTCGCCGTAGGCCTGTTTTGACCGGGTGCGAGCTTGTAATCCTGGTGAACATAAGCTTCTTCTAGTGCCAGCAACTCGGCTCGCGGGTCTGGCAAACAAGCGGTGGCCATGCGCCACGCTCCTATGGAAGCCCCGACCAAATCAATCGGTTGGTTGCTGCGCGGCAGCCACTGGTCAAACAAATACCGGTCTATGGGCCCGAGTATCAATCCCTTGGGCCCGCCCGCCGCGCCGGGAATCACGCTGATGTCTTGCGGACTCAAACCCTTGGCTTTGATGTGTGCCAAAGCCTGCGGACCGGCATGGATTTGCAATGCTTTCATTTTTTCAATTGCTGCAATTTAGCGAAGGCACTGGCCATGGCCGAACCGCTGGCCGCAGGCGGTGCGGTGTATCCGCCCGCGCCTCTTGGCTTGTGGTCGCGGTTGGTATGGGCGTGGTTTTTGTCTGACTTGGCAGCACTTGCAGGCACTGCATCGGTCTTCATGGACAAGCTGATGCGCTGTCTGGCAACATCCACTTCCAGCACTTTGACTTTCACGATGTCACCGGTTTTCACCACTTCACGTGCATCGCTGATGAATTTGTTACTGAGTTGGCTCACGTGTATCAAACCGTCCTGGTGCACGCCCAAGTCGACAAAGGCGCCGAAAGCGGCGACGTTGCTGACCGTGCCCTCCAGCATCATGCCGGGCTTGAGGTCGGCCACGGTTTCCACGCCTTCGTTGAAGCGCGCTACTGCGAATGCAGGCCGTGGATCTCGTCCGGGTTTTTCAATCTCTTTCAGTATGTCGCGCACGGTGATGACGCCTACCGTGTCATTGGCAAACATCTCGGGGCGTAAAGTGGAAAGCATGTCGGCGCGGCCCATCAGGCTTTCAATCGGTTTGCCGCTGTGTGCCAATATTTTTTCCACCACCGGGTAACTCTCAGGATGCACCCCTGTCATGTCCAGCGGGTTATCGCCACCGCGTATGCGCAAGAAACCGGCGCATTGCTCAAAGGTTTTAGGGCCGAGTCCGGCCACATCCAGCAACTGTTTGCGGTTGGCAAAGGCGCCGTGGCTGTCACGCCAGCGCACCACCGATTGCGCCAGGTGTTTGCTCAAACCGGACACCTGACTCAGCAAAGGCACGCTGGCAGTATTCAAATCCACGCCGACAGCGTTCACGCAATCTTGTACCACTGCGTCCAGGCTGCGGTTCAAATCGAATGCGTTCACATCATGCTGGTACTGACCCACGCCTATGGATTTCGGGTCTATCTTGACCAACTCGGCAAGCGGGTCTTGCAAACGCCGGGCAATGCTGGCCGCGCCGCGCAATGACACATCCACATCCGGCATCTCCTGGCTGGCCAATTCACTCGCGCTGTACACCGAAGCCCCTGCCTCGCTGACCACCACTTTTTGAATGGCAATAGCGTCCGGCGATTTGGCCAAACGCTGTATCAATTCAGCGGCCAGTTTGTCAGTCTCGCGACTCGCCGTGCCATTGCCGATGGCAATCAAACTCACACCGTGCGTGACACACAAGTGCGCCAAGGCGTGCAAGGCCCCTTCCCAATCGCGGCGAGGTTCATGCGGGTACACCGTGTGTGTGGCCACCAGTTTGCTGGTGGCATCGACAACGGCGACTTTCACCCCCGTGCGTATGCCAGGGTCCAAGCCCATGACCACGCGCGGTCCGGCAGGTGCCGCCAACAGCAAATCGCGCAAGTTATCAGCAAAGACTTTGATGGCGACTTTGTCGGCCGACTCGCGCAAGCGGGTCAGTAAATCGCGTTCGCAGGACAAGCTGAGTTTGACCTTCCAGGTCCAATCTATGCATTTGCGCAAAAAATCATCACCTGCGCGGTTCTGGTGCCGCCAATTCAAATAGCCAGCGATGCGGCCTATGGCCAGCGACTCAGGCTTGGCTTTGCTGTCGGGCGGCGGCTCGGTTTGCGGCACCGCCAGCTTCACGTCCAACAATTCCAAAGCACGTCCGCGAAACACCGCTAACGCGCGGTGCGAAGGCACTTTGCACAGCGCTTCTTCGTAATCGAAATAGTCTCTGAACTTGGCCACATCAGCGTGGTTTTCGTCCTTGCCCTTTGCCAGACTGCTGTGCAAACCAGCTTCCTGCCACAGCCATTCACGCACCCCATGGATCAAACCCGCGTCCTCTGCCCAACGCTCTGACAGCAAATCGCGCACACCATCGAGCACAGCTTGTACGGTTGAAAAATCTGCGCCTTCAATCGCATCAGCTGCCAGCACAAATGCCAGCGCTTCCTGCGCCGGGTCAAGTTCCGGGTGAGCCATCAGTTGATCTGCCAAGGGCTCTAAGCCAGCTTCTTTGGCAATCATGCCTTTGGTGCGGCGTTTAGGCTTGTAGGGCAAATACAAATCTTCCAGCTCTTGCTTGGTCTCTGCCATTAGCAAGGCTTGATGCAGTTCAGGCGTGAGTTTGCCCTGCTCTCGAATGCTTTGAATCACTGTATCGCGCCGTGCTTGCAATTCGCGTAAATAACTGAGCCTGGCCTCGAGCTCGCGCAGTTGAATATCGTCCAGATTGCCCGTGGCCTCTTTGCGGTAACGCGCAATGAACGGCACTGTCGCGCCGCCATCGAGCAAAGCCACCGCGCTTTGCACTTGCTCAGGTCTTACCTTCAGCTCTGCAGCGAGCTGGTTTTCAATTGACAGCATCAACTACCCTCTTAAAGCCTGCTTCAATTGAATGCCTATGTCCGGGCGTTCTGCAAACGGGTCCGGTGGATTGGTGCCAGCCACAATGGCATCAAAACGTGTCTTTGCATTGCCCAAAGCTTTGGGGTGGCTGTAAATGTAAAACTGGTTCACGCGCATGCCGTCAAACACCATTTGCGCGACTTGTGCCGCGCTGACCTTGCCGCTACTCACTGCTTTGTCGCTCATGGCTTGGCCTATGAGTTGGCTTTGCGTGGGTTGAGCCGCGGCCAAATGTCCCGGGCGGTTGCGTTCACTTTGGTTGATACCCGTAGGCACAAAGTAGGGGCACAACACACTGGCGCTGATCTGGTCAGTGACCAGATTCAAATCTTGAAACAAGGTTTCTGTCAATGAAACTACCGCGTGTTTGGTGACGTTGTAAATCCCCATATTGGGCGGTGTCAGCAAACCGGCCATGCTGGCAGTGTTGACGATGTGGCCTTGCCAATGCGGGTCTTGTTTGGCAGCTTCCAGCATCATGGGTGTGAATAAACGCACACCGTGGATGACGCCCCACAGGTTCACACCAAGCAGCCATTCCCAGTCTTGCACCGAGTTTTCCCAGACCAGTCCACCCGCACCCACACCTGCGTTGTTGAATACAAAATGCGGTGCACCAAAGCGCTCTTTCACGTCATGAGCCAAGACTTGCATGTCGTCAGCATTGGACACATCGACGCGCTTGGCCATGACTTGCACGCCCAGCGCTTTCATTTCATCGTGTGCTGTTTTGAGTGCGTCTTTTTGCACATCGACCAACACCAGGTTCATACCCAGAGACGCACCTATGCGCGCGCATTCCAAACCAAAACCGGATGCGCCGCCGGTCAGCACCGCCGTTTTGCCTTTGAAGTCGGTGATCATGCGTCCACCTTTTTCATGAGAAAGCCCATGCGCGGAAAGTGCACGTGAACAGTACCGGTCAACGGGTCGCTGCGCTCGAGTGTCAAGCGTGTGCGGGTGGCGGCCACCAGTTTGCCTGCCGTCGGTTCAGTGCCAAAACTGTCGGCAGCCACAGTGACTTGTGTACCTAAGGGAAAACCGTGTTCGTCCTGAAACACATCATCAGCCAGTGACAGCGGTTGGGCCTGCTTTGCGATTTCAATTGCCTTGGCTGCCTCAATGGTCTCGTGCTCTGCATGGCCAAACTCAGCCATGCGTGTGGCCCAGGCGCGTACCAAAGGCGTGGCATCCAGAATGCTGTCAATCACAGGCACTTTGGCATAGGTGAACCAAATTGAATGGTAAACAGAAAAGTCCGCCAGGCAAGGCGTGTCGCCCAACAGATAAGCGTGGTCTTCCAGCATGCTGGAGATGCGGCGCAAATGGCTTTTGTACATGGCGGTAGCGTCGGCAGGTGGCATGCGGGCGGCACCACCGCGCATGGCCTGTCGGTCCGGTGCAAACGCTTTGACCACGTCTTCGGGCATACCGGCCATCACGTGTTGTGCGCCTTTGGGCTGAAAGTTGTAGGCCATGGCGACGGGAAACAACAAGCTGTCCGCCCATTGGGCCAGGCTGCGTACCAGCCCTTTGGGCGCTGCGTTGTACAACGAGGGCGTGGGCACCAAGTGTTCAAGCACATCGCAAATCAAGGCGGTGTCGCAGTAAATGTCTGCGCCGATTTGAAGCACAGGCGTTTTGCGGTAACCGCCAGTCAGGGGGATCAAATCCGGCTTGGGCATGACCATGGGTATGTGCACGCCTTGCCAGGAGATGTTTTTGTAGCCGAAGATGAGACGGATTTTTTCGGCGAAAGGCGATGTGGGGTAATGGTGAAGAATCATAGGACCTCAGAGCTTGACAACTTGTTTGCCGAAATTTTTGCCCTTGAGCAAACCGAAGAATGCTTCGGGTGCATTCGCCAGACCCTGAGCCACAGTTTCACGGGGTTTGAATTTGCCGCTGCCCACGAGTTCGCCGAGTTCTTTCAAAGCAATCGGCCAATCAGCCGGGTGCTCGCTGACGATGAAGCCTTGCACTTTCATGCGATTCACCAGAATCAATGACGGGTTGCTCATGGGAATCGGCACGCCGTTGTAACCGGAAATCATGCCGCAGACCGCGATGCTGCTGAAATGGTTCATGCGCAACATGACGGCGTCTAACACCATGCCGCCGACGTTTTCAAAATGGCCGTCAATGCCGTCTGGACAGACTTCTTTCAAAGCTTTGGACAGCGACAAATAGTCTGCATGCTGCTTGTAATCGATACATGCATCAAAGCCGAGTTCGTTAGTGACGTAATCGCACTTGTCTTTGCCACCAGCGATACCGATGACGCGACAACCGCGCGCCTTGGCCAATGCACCGAAGGCGCTGCCGACCGCGCCGCTGGCGGCACTGACTGTCAATGTCTGACCGGCTTTGGGTTCGATGATGCGCACCAGACCATGCCACGCGGTCACGCCGGGCATGCCCACCGCGCCCAGGAAATGGCTGATGGGTACATGGGTGGTGTCGATTTTGCGCAGCACGCCGGGTGTGTCTGCATCCACCACGCTGTAGGTTTGCCAACCGCCCATGCCGACGACTTTGTCACCTGCGGCAAAGCCGGGATGCCGGCTTTCCACCACTTCACCCACAGTGCCGCCTATCATCACGCTGTTGAGCGGTTGGGGCGCGGTATAGCTTTTGACATCGTTCATGCGACCGCGCATGTAAGGGTCCAGGCTGAGGTACTCGTGTTTGACCAGCACTTGCTTGTCTTGCAATGCCGGTGTGTCCAATGTGAGCAATTGAAAATTCTCTGCCAATGGTTCTGCCTTGGGGCGGCTGACGAGATGGATTTGCGGGTTGTGTGGCATGTGTGTCTCCTTTTGTTGTGTTGTTGTATGTTTGTCTGAACGACCTTATTAACCGCCGCTGATGCTGCTGACGCCGCCGTCCACTGCCAGCCACTGGCCGGTGATGTGTTTGCCGGCATCCGATGCGTACAGCAGGACAAGTCCTTTGAGGTCTTCATCGTCTCCCAGGCGGCGCAGGGGGGCATGTGCTGCCAGCGTTTCCTCACCCAGACTTTTCATCAAACCGGCAGTCATTTTGCTGGGGAAAAAACCGGGGCAAATGGCGTTCACACGTATGCCGTACTCGCCCCATTCGCCAGCGAGTGCTCGCGTGAAATTGATGACCGCCGCTTTGGACGTGTTGTAGGCCACGGTTTTCATGCCGCTGGGGTTACCGCCCAAACCGGCGATAGACGCCACATTGATGATGCTACCGCCGTGGCGAGCGATCATGCTGTGCTTGCCTATGTACTGGCTGAGAATGAAATAGCCGCGCACATTCAGGTTCATGACCTTGTCCCAGGCTTCCAGCGGGTGGTCTTCGGCGGGTGCACCCCAGGCGGCACCGGCGTTATTCACCAGAATATCCACATGACCGAAGGCTTTGAGGGTTTCAGCGGCCAGTCGGTGAATGTCTTTTTCGTCAGCGCAATCTGCGGCAATCCATTGCACGTCAATACCAGCGGCTTTCAATTCGGCTGCCGATGATTCGAGGTCAGAGGCTTTGCGCGAACTCAGCATGATGCGTGCGCCCGCCTCGCCCAGTGACTGCGCGAGTTGCAGTCCGAGTCCGCGCGAACCACCGGTCACCAAAGCGGTTTTGCCGGTTAAGTCAAACAGTTGTTTCACATTGCGGGTCATGGTGTGTCTTCCTTTGTAGATGGATCAAAAAGCGTATTCGGGCATGTCGGCGCAGGTGGCATCCTGTGATTGCACCACGTTCAGCCAAGCGCCGGTTTTCGGTAACTCGTAATTGAAAAAATATTGGCAGGCTTGGCGCCTTCCAATGCTGGCCGCATCCTTGCCAAGGCTGGCCAAAGACACATCCAGCCACATCCACGCCAGCACCGTGTGACCAAAGGCTTGCATATAAGGCACTGCATTCGCTAATGACAAAGCCGGGTCATTACCTTTCCACGCGTTGCGGGTCGCTTCAACCACTTGTGCCATGGCGATTTGTAAATCCTCGGCTTGTTTCTTTTGCAATGGTGTCATCGTCCGTTCGCAGGTGGCCCTCATACGCTTGCCCAGCAATTGCAAACCCAGTCCGTTGTCGAGCAACACTTTTCGACCGAGCAAATCCATGGCTTGTATGCCATGAGTGCCTTCGTGGATCATGTTCAAGCGGTTGTCACGCCAGTATTGCTCCACCGGGAAATCGCGCGTGTAACCATAACCGCCGTGTATTTGTATAGCCAGGCTATTGGCTTCCAAGCACCATTCGCTGGGCCAGCTTTTCACAATCGGTGTCAATACCTCAAGCAACCATTGAGCTTCATGTGTTTGTTCAGCTTCTCCGGTGTGCAATTCATCG
>CANGCZ010000015.1 GCA_947452325.1 Comamonadaceae bacterium
ATCGTTCTTTGGCGACGCTGGCGGTTTTTTTCTTTTCACCGATCAGAAAGGACAGCAAGGACATGTGGCTTATCTCCGGCCGAACACGCGTTGCAGCAGTCCGGGCTTGACGGCTTCAGTGAAGCGCAAAGGAATTTCCTTACCGAGAAAGCGATCGACCACGTCTTTGTAGGCCTCAGCCACATCGCTTTTTTCCAGCAGCACCGCAGGCACGCCCTGGTTGGAGGCTTGCAGCACGTCTTCAGACTCAGGGATGACGCCGATCAACGGTATGCGCAAGATGTCCTGGATGTCCTCGAGCGACAGCATCTGACCTTCTTGCACCCGGTTCGGGTTGTAGCGGGTGATCAGCAAGTGTTCTTTGATGGGTTCCTGACCTTGGATGGCGCGCAAGGTTTTGCTGCCCAGCATGCCCAAAATACGGTCCGAGTCGCGCACCGAAGAGACCTCGGGGTTGGTGACCACCACGGCTTCATCGGCAAAGTGCATGGCCATCATGGCGCCGGTTTCGATACCCGCCGGTGAATCACACACGATGAATTCAAAGTCCATGCCGGCGAGTTCGCGCAACACGCGCTCGACGCCGTCTTGTGTCAGCGCTTCTTTGTCTCGTGTTTGAGAAGCAGCCAGCACGTACAAATGGTCGGAGTGTTTGTCTTTGATCAGCGCCTGGTTCAAGGTAGCTTCACCGTTGATGACATTCACAAAGTCATAGACAACGCGACGCTCGCAGCCCATGATCAGATCCAGATTGCGCAAACCGACGTCAAAGTCGATCACCACCGTTTTGTGGCCGCGCAAGGCCAAACCAGATGCAAAACTGGCGCTGGTGGTGGTCTTGCCGACCCCGCCTTTGCCCGAAGTCACGACGACTATTTTGGTCATTGAAAAAATTCCTGAGTCATAAAACAGTGAAGCAAAAGAACCCGGGTTTCCAACCGGGTATTTGCGTAAACCCTTGAGTTTACAAGGCCCGCATTTGGAGTTTGTCTTCAGCCAGCCAGACTTGAGCCGGTTTGCCCAGCACATCCAACGGCAACGCGTTGTCGCTGGTGCGGTAAACGCCTGCGATAGACACCAGTTCTGCTTCCAGCGACATTGTGAAAATGCGCGCGCCGGTATCGCCTTTGGCGCCGGCAATCGCTTTGCCGCGCAGCGGGGCGTAGACATGGATATGGCCGTCAGCCATGATTTCCGCGCCGGGATTGACCATGGCCAGCACCACCAGATCGCGACCGCGCGCGTACACGTGCTGGCCCGAGCGCAGCGGTTTGTCTATCACCATGGCACTTTGAGCCGCTGCCGGGACTTCACGCACCACCTCGACCTCGCGCACCACTTCGCGCACGACCTCCTGTGTGCTGGCCGGCAGTGCGCGCATTTCTTGCGTCACAAACAAACCCGCCAGCGTGGCAGCGGCTTCGTGCACCGGGTGAGCGGCGCGCAGCGCCACCGGGTTCATGCGAAAGCGGCGCAGCAAAGCCAGCAGGCCGGGCATGTCCAAGGCGCCGTTCTGCGGATCCAGCACTTGTAAATCGATAAGCACAGGGTCATTGTCAAAAAAACCCGGCGTGTCGCCAAAACGCTGCTGCATGTCAGCCGAAAGTTGCTGCAAGTCGGCAGTCTTTAACACCACCGACATCAGTGGCAGCTGAACGTTCTTGATTTCAAAGGAAAAATGTTTGGAAGAGGGACTGGAACGCATGAATAATCCGTGAAACTGAAGGCCTTGAGCCATTCAACATAAGGCGTTGACTTTACACGCTGGGGCTGACGCAGGTCTTGGACAGAATAATTGTTAAATTCATTGCATTTAACAAATAGAAAAGGGAAGCCTGAATGCGCGTTGTCTTTGTTTTGATGCTGTTGTATTTCGCGCTTCTCACACTGGGGCTGTTCTGGCGCAGCCACACCGTGCGCGGGCCTTGGTTTTTTTTGTTTCGCGCTTTTTTCCCCAATTGGCAGTTCTACCACCTGGTGGGGCCGGTGCCGCATTTGTATGTGCGCAGTCAATACCATGGTGGCGACTGGGGAGACTGGCAGTTGGTTTATCCCCGGCAAGTTCGAAGTGTGTGGCGCTTGTTTCACAACCCCTGGGGCAACCGCGATCTGGCACAGCAAAACCTGGTTGACCATTTGTCCAGCGATATCAAAGACCTGGGTGAGGGTGCCGACGCCAGCCGTTTGGTGAGTTACCAAATGGTATGCAGGTTGGCGGCACAGACGGCGCGCGAGCAGCACACTGCGGGCCACTACCAATTAGAGATACGCCTTGAGCGGCCATCACCGCAGGGCGTGCTCAGCAGCGATACGGTGTTGCGCAGTCCGGAGATGGCCTTGTGATGCGGCTTCGCCCAAACAGGTGGTGCGCATGAGTGGCGATTTGGTGGTTCGCTGGTTGGAGTGTCTCGGCGGCTTGAGCATTTTTTTGCAATGTCTGGAGTACTGGCGGATTGCAGACTGTACAGACCCGCAAGGCATTTGGGCCTGGCAGGTCCAACGGGCCGATATACCGGCCACACCTGCCTGGGTAGGGCGTGTATTCGATGTTTTATACCGCCCCGGTGTTTACCGCGCGCAGTTGCTGTTGCGGGCCGTCGCGGCGCTGGCTTTGATGGTCTGGGGCAACCAGTGGTGGATTGCACTGGTGTTGTTCACCGGTCAGTTGTTGTTGCTGGTGCGCTGGCGCGGCGCTTTTAACGGCGGCAGCGATTTCATGACGCTGATCACAGTCACCGGCTTGCTGATCGCTCAACTCGTCGGCTTGGCGGCTGGCACAGACACCGGTTGGTCGGTGGCGCTGGCCTATATAGGTTTACAGACTATCAGTTCCTACTTCGTCTCGGGCTGGGTCAAATTGAAACGGCCTGAATGGCGCAACGGGCAGGCCATGACGGTGTTTTTGAATTCCGGTTTGTACGGGCCGCTGGCGCCGGGCAGCGTGTTCCGGCGACCCGGGGTGGCCATCTGCTGCAGTTGGGCCTTTATTTTGTGGGAGGGTTTGTTCCCGCTGGTTTTGCTCAACCCGGCCTGGGTGGGTTTGTTTGTGGCGGTGGCCTTGGTGTTTCACTTTTTGGTGTTCTGGTTTTTTGGCCTGAACCGCTTTTTTTGGGCTTGGGCTGTCAATTTGAGCAGTGTTTTCTTCCTCAGCCATTGGTTATCTTTTGGCGCAGGTATGCCTAATGCTTAATTTTCTTGGCAAATGCAATTCTTTATGCGATGGAATGCCGGTTAATTTGGTTTGACGGCTTCAGGTATCTGCATAGAATGTCGATCCCTGTCTGAGAACAGGGCTTTTCCAACCAGGATTTTTCATGCAGTTAATGTGGCTTTCAGGGCCAACCGGCAATGTCCGGACCATCTCTATCACCACCCGCACCGTTTTGACGGCTGCGGTAGTGATCGGTTTGTTCCTGGTCACTTCCGGTTTTTTGCTGCATTTTGTGGGTTTCAAAATCGCGGTCGAATACAACCCGGATCTGGCTCGCAGCATTGGCGGCGTCACCACCGAGGCCGAGCAAAAGCGCATGGAGTCGATTTACCGCGATCATTTGACGCAGTTGCGTGAATCCATGCACAACACGGTCAACGAAATCCGCCAGCTCGAGACCATGAAAAACCGTTTCATGGAAATGGCCACGCCCAATGTGGTGCGCGACAAAATCAACCGCAAAGACGACAACAAGGGCGGCCCCTTGATTGCGCCCCGGCCTTTTTCCAGCTTGTTCCGCCAACCCCTGGGCATAGAGTTTGACCAGACCTTGCAGGATTTCGTGCAAACCCAGACGGCTGTGGCCGAGTTGCGCACCAACTGGGAAAAACAACTGGACTGGTTGCATACCTTGCCCACCGGTTTACCCGTGCGCGGTGACTACCGCATCAGCAGCGGTTTCGGTATTCGCAACGACCCGTTCACCGGCGGTTTGGCCATGCATGAAGGCCTGGACTTCACTGCCAACACCGGTACCCAAGTCATTGCCACAGCCAAAGGCACGGTCACTCGTTCAGGCTGGGACATGGGCTACGGCAACGTCATCGAAGTGCAGCACGCCGAAGGTTTTTCCACCCGTTACGCGCATTTGAGCAAACGCATTGCTTCGGTGGGCGACGTGGTTGAGCGCGGCTCTGTGTTGGGTGAAGTCGGCAGCACCGGTCGCTCTACCGGCCCCCATTTGCATTACGAAGTCTTTATCAGAGACAGGGTCATCAACCCTGCACAAGTACTCCCTCTTGGCTCCAGCTAATCCCCTCAACGGAGTAATTCCATGTTTGAAAAATTGCGCGACAAACCCCTGGCCAGTTCGCAAGAGCGCTTTGAAACACTGATAGGTCGCTCGACCCAGATTTACGGTCGCCTGGTGTTGCTTGACAGCGTGCGTATCGATGGCAAAGTGGTCGGCAATATTGAAACCACCAAGGAAAACAAAGTCACCGTGGCCATCGGCCCTACCGGTGAAGTTTCCGGCGACGTCACCGCCCACAGGGTGATGGTGGCGGGCAAGGTCGAAGGCAATATTTACGCGTCCGAGCGGGTCGAGTTCCACAAAGATTCCATCGTTCACGGCGATATTTCTTACGGTTCCATCGCGGTGGAGCACGGCGCACGCTTGTTGGGTTTGGTGATCCAAAACCCGGCGGGCGGCACGACCGCAGGCGCCGAGGCCAATACGGCCATCCGCCAGGCGCAAAACAGCAAATAAAGCGGCATGTACCAAGCTGCCACACCTGAATGGTATGACCGCATGTACAACAACCGGGCCTTGGTGCCCGGTTTTGCTACGCACTTGCAGCAATGGGCCACACACTCGGCCCAAGCCAGAGACCAATTGCAATGCCTCACCGACCTGAGCTACGGTGCGGGCGTCAACGAAACCCTGGATATTTTTCCTGCTGCCGATGCCAACGCGCCCGTTTTGGTTTTTTTGCACGGCGGATACTGGCGCTCGCTGGACAAAGCCGATCATTCGTTTGTGGCACCGCCGTTTGTCAAACAAGGCGTGTGCGTGGTCGTGCCGAATTACGCTTTGTGCCCGGCGGTCACGGTGCCGCATATCGTGCTGCAAATGGTCAAGGCGTTGGCCTGGGTCTGGCGGTACATCCGCGAGTGGGGCGGCGACCCTGCCCGTATACATGTGGCCGGGCATTCGGCTGGCGGTCACTTGGCGGCCATGATGATGGCCTGTCAGTGGCAGCGTCATGCAGCGGATTTGCCGCAGGATGTGGTGAAGTCAGCTTTGTCTGTGTCCGGCTTGTATGAACTGGCTTCTGTCAGTCGCGCACCCATGTTGCAAACCGATTTGCGCTTGGATGAGGCGCAAATTTTGCAATGCAGCCCGGCTTGGATGCCAGCGCCTGCGCACGCCCGCTTGCTGAGCGTGGCCGGTTCTTTGGAGAGCGCCGAATTTTTGCGCCACAACCGTTTGATCCGCAAGGCCTGGGGCGCGCAGCACGTGCCGGTGTGCCAGGAGTTGCACGGTTTGAACCATTTCAGCATCGTCGAAGCATTGGCTAAACCGGAGCACCGTTTACATCGCATGGCGTTGGAGATGTGTCTGGCCGGTTAATTGGGCAAAGCGTGCCTTTATTTGGAACGCTGCCGCAAAAAAGCCGGCATGAACATGCCATTGGCCATGGCTGTGCCCAGCAAAATCAAACCGCCACACAGCAAAATTCGCAAAGTCAGCGTTTCATCCAAAAACACCACACCAATGATGTTGGCGAACAAGGGCACCAGGTAAGTCACACTCAAAGTGCGAGTGCCGCCGGTTTTGGCGATCAATCTGAAATAAAGCATATAGGCCAGTGCCGTCGACACTGCGCCTATCATCAGCAAACCTATCCAGGCGGATGCCGTGGGCCACTGCGTCGGGTGAAACCACACACCCGGTAACACCAATAACAGGCAAGCCCCCATTTGGCTGCCGGTGGCAATCACCAGCGGCGGTACCCCCGAGAGGTAACGCTGGGAAATGGATGTCGCCGTGCCATAACAGGCGGTTGCCACCAAACAGGCCAGCATGGCCCAGCCGTTGGCACCGGCATCAAAGGACAGCCCGCCGCTGACACCGGCCGCCAGCAAAGCGGCACCCATAAACCCCACCAGCATGCCGATTGCGCGCCAGTGTCCCGGGCGCTCGCCCAGCCACAGCCAGGCGATCAAAGCGCCGAACAAGGGTGAAATGCCATTGAGGATAGACGACATGCCTGTGCTGATATGCAGCACTGCATAAGCAAAGCAAATAAAAGGTATGCCTGAATTGACCACGCCCATGGCCATCACCGTGCGCCAGTGCTGTTTCAGCGAGGCAGTGTGACCATTCAAAAGCAAAAACGGCAGCAGCACGAGTATGGCAACGCTGACCCGCAACCAAGCGGTGGTCCACGGTCCGAACTGTTGCGATGTCATGCGCATGAAAACAAAGGATGAGCCCCAGATCATGCCCAGCAGCACAAACTCCGGCAGCCAGCGTTGCCAGCGCAACGCCGGCGTCACAACAGCGTGCCCTCGAGTTGCAACAAAGCGATCTTTCGGTCAAGCCCGCCGGCGTAGCCGGTGAGTGCGCCGTCGCTGGCCACCACGCGGTGACAGGGAAGAAAAATACTCAATGGGTTGCGCCCTACTGCCATACCGATGGCGCGTGCTGCTTGCGGACGGCCAAGGTGTTTGGCTATCTCGGCATAAGACACAAAACGAGCAAAGGGAATCATGGCCAAAGCCTGCCAGACGGTGCGCTGAAAATCACTGCCGCTGTAGGGCTGCAAAGGCAATTCAAACTGACGGCGTTGACCGGCAAAGTATTCAGACAATTGTTTTCTGGCTTCGCGTAACCAAGGTTGGCTTGCACCCCAGGGCAGGGCGGCCAAGTCCGGGCGGTGGGCCTGATCTTCGAACCAGGCGCCTTGCAAACCCTGGGCAGAGGCCACCAGTGTCATGCCACCCAGCGGGGTGCTGATAGGCATTTGCCACAAAGTGTGTGTCATGGGGGGCTTGGCCAGAGCAAATGTCATGGGTAAAAAGTCAAAAGTGGTTTTCGTTCTCATTGTCATCATAAAGGCTGAGGTGCCGACCCGCGGACCTACAATGGATTCGCATGAAAACAGACAACAGCATTTTCAAAGCCTATGACATCAGAGGTGTCGTTCCTGCCTCGCTGAATAGGGATGTCGCATTGGCACTGGGCCGCAGTTTCGGCACCCAAGCCATGGCTTGCGGGCAAACACAGGTTGCCGTCGGGCGCGACGGCCGGCTCAGCGGCCCTGAATTGGCGCAAGCATTGGTACAAGGCTTGATGGATGCCGGTGTACAGGTGATTGATGTCGGCATGGTCACCACGCCGCAGCTGTATTTCGCCGCCCATACCTTGTGTCAAAGCGGCATACAAATCACCGGCAGCCACAACCCGCGCGACTACAACGGTTTCAAGATGGTGCTGGACGGACGCGCTATTTACGGCGAAGACATTCAAGGCTTGCGCCGCATGATGCAAGATGAAAACTGGAACTTGCAAAGCGGCGGCAGCGTGCAGTCGGTGTCCGTGAACCAAACCTATGCAGACCGCATCGTCTCCGACATACGGCTGGCGCGTCCCATGCGCATTGTGGTGGATTCGGGCAACGGCGTGGCCGGCGCCAGCGCGCCACAGATACTGCGTGCCATCGGTTGCGAGGTCATCGAGTTGTTCAGTGAGGTCGACGGCCATTTTCCCAATCACCATCCGGATCCGAGCAAACCCGAAAACCTGCGCGACTTGATCCACGCTTTGCAAACCAGCGACGCCGAACTCGGGCTGGCGTTTGACGGTGACGGCGACCGCTTAGGCATAGTCACGCGCGACGGCCAAACCATTTACCCCGACCGCCAGATGATGTTGTTTGCCCGCGATGTGCTCTCGCGCGTGCCAGGCGGCACCATCGTTTACGACGTGAAATGCTCTCAGCAACTCGCGCCCGCCATACGCGCTGCCGGTGGCGTGCCGCAGATGTTCAAGACCGGTCACTCGCTGATCAAAGCGCAAATGAAAGCGATTGATTCACCGCTGGGCGGCGAGATGAGCGGCCATGTGTTTTTCAAAGAGCGCTGGTACGGCTTTGACGACGGTACTTACGCCGGTTGCCGCTTGCTGGAAATCCTCAGCCGCTCGGCTGATGCCAACCAGGTGTTGCACGATTTGCCCACCAGCCAGTCCACGCCCGAACTCAACGTGGCATGCCGTGAAGGCGAACCGCACCAGGTGACCGCTGATTTGCTGAGGTTGGCGCGCACCCAGGGCTTGCCCGGCCCCGCGCAACACCCGGTGCTGTGCGACATAGACGGTGTGCGCATCGACTGGGACGACGGCTTTGGGCTGGTGCGCGCCTCCAACACCACGCCGGTGCTGGTGTTGCGTTTTGAAGGCCAGACCCAGGCTGCTTTAGCGCGCATAGAACACGACATGATGGCCTTGCTGCGCCAGGTCAAACCCGATGCAAAGGTACAAGAGGCCGCGCATTGAGGGTGTTGGTGGTCAAGTTGTCGTCATTGGGGGACGTGATTCAAACCCTGCCGGTGTTGCACGACTTGCAAAGCCGTTACCCCGGTTGCCGCATTGATTGGGTCGTGGAAGAAGCCTTCGCTGATTTGCTGCGCACGGTGCCTTCCATTGACACCGTCATTCCTATCGCGCAGCGCCGCTGGCGCAAAAGCTTTTGGCAAGCGCAAACCCGGGCCGCTTGGCAAGCCTTTTGGCTTGAGTTGCGCAGCCAAAGCTATGACCTGGTGATCGATTTTCAGGGTTTGATCAAATCCGCCCGCGTGGCCCGCATGGCGCGCCTGAACCCTGGCGGTTTCAGCGTCACTTATGCGAATGCCAGCGACTGGTGTGCTTATGAATGGCCGGTGCGCTGGCTGTTGCAACGCACGGTGCCCATGGAAAAAACCATACACGCGGTGGCGCGTTACCGCAGTCTGGCTGCGCGGGCTTGCGGACAGGACGCCGCGCAGTGGCTGGCGGGTGCGCCGGTTTACCCGTGGCCAGCCGTACCGGCTGCGCAGCCTGCTTTGGCCGTATTGGCATTTGGCACCACACGCGCCGACAACCTGTGGCCAGCCTCTGACTGGCAAGCGCTGGGCCGGCATTTGCTATCACAAGGTTTGGAGTTGGCCTTGCCGCAGTCGTCCGAACAAGAGTGGCAATGGGCGCAGCAACTGGCCGATGCCCTAGGCCCTGCGTGCCGCGTCTGGCCGCGCTTGTCGCTGGCCGAAGTGCGTCAGCGCATGGCGGCAGCCACGCTGGTGGTCGGGGTGGATTCGGGTTTGAGTCACTTGGCGATCGCGCTCAATTTGCCTGTCGTGCAAATCTTCAGTCAAGCGCGCGTGGCGCGTGCCGGTCCGGTCGGTCGCTCTCATCAGCAGGCGGTCGGAGGCGCACAAGCCCCGCAAGCCGAAGAGGTCTGGCTCGCATGTCAACAGGTGTGGGCGGTCGCGCCTGCACGCCCCCTCGCATGAGCATCGCACGCTTTATTTATTCGGTTTTGATGCTGGCGCTGGTGCCAGTGTTACTGTTGCGTTTGCGTTTGCGTGCCAGGCGTGAGCCTTTGTATGGCTTGGCGGTGGCCGAGCGCTTCGGTTTTTACAGTATGCCAACCGATGCCGGCAAGGTCTGGATACACGCAGTTTCTCTGGGTGAAACCCGGGCGGTGCAAGCGCTGGTGCAGGCTTTGCGAGAAGGGCATCCCGGCATTCGTTTTATCTTCACGCACGGTACTGCGACAGGGCGTGAGCAGGGCCTGAGCCTGATGCAAAACGGCGACCTGCAAATGTGGCAGCCTTGGGATACGCCGTTTGCTGTGCAGCGTTTTTTGCGCCATTTCCAACCGCGTCTGGGGCTGCTGGTCGACACCGAGGTTTGGCCCAATACCATTGCCGAGGCCAAAGCCCACGGGGTGCCACTGGTGCTGATCAACGGTCGTTTGAGCGCCAGGTCCTTGCGCAAAGCCATGCGCTGGCCTTCATTGTCTCAACCCGCTTTTCAAGGCTTGCACGCTATCTGGGCGCAAACCGCAGACGACGCCAAACGCATGGAACACTTGGGCGCCCGGGTGCAATCGGTGATGGGCAATCTGAAGTTTGACGCGGTACCGGACGCCGCTTTGATGCACAGCGGTCTGGCCTGGCGGGCCGCAGCACCCAAGCCGGTGGTGTTGCTGGCGATTTCGCGCGAAGGCGAAGAGGCCGCATTGCTCAAACTCTTGACGGACAACCCGTCTTACCAGCGAGATGTGCAATGGTGGCTGGTGCCGCGCCATCCGCAACGCTTTGATGCCGTGGCCGCTTTGGTCTTGTCTGCCGGTTTGACGCTGTCAAGACGCAGCCAGTGGGGCGCATTGTTGCCGGGACAGCCGGTGGCTTTGCCCGATGACGCCGTGGTGCTGGGCGACACCATGGGAGAAATGCCGTTTTATTTTGGCGCTGCCAGTGTGTGTTTGCTGGGTGGCAGTTTTGAGCCATTGGGTGGGCAAAACCTGATCGAGGCCTGCGCCTGCGCCTGTCCGGTGGTCATGGGGCCGCACACGTTCAATTTCACAGAGGCCGCCAGACTCGCCTTGCACAGCGGTGCGGCATTGCGCACGGCGGATTTGTCAGAGGCGGTCAGCCAAGCCCATGCGCTGGCCATTGACGAAGAGAAGTGCTTGCGTATGGCCGAAGCTGCCAGCAGCTTTGCCACACAGCACCAGGGCGCGGTGCAACGTTGTCTGTTGCTGCTAAAGCCTTTGCTGTGAAACGGTGATCAGGGAACCAGCAGCGAATTGACGTTTTGCAGGTCTTCGACATTCAACACGCCGCTGACCTGACGCAGTTTCAGCAAACCGACCAGCACGTCGTAGCGCGCCTTGGCCAATTTGGCTTTGGTGTCGTAGAGCTTGGATTGGGCATCCAGCACATTGATGTTGATGCGCACGCCGACGTTGTAGCCGAGTTTGTTGGCATCCAGCGCAACCTGGCTGGACTCTTCTGCCGCTTGCAAAGCTTTGACTTGGCTGATGCCTGACATGACGCCAAAGAAAGCGCTGCGAGCGCCTTGCGCCACATTGCGGGCGGTGGCGTCCAAGTCGGCCTCGGCT
Organism: Comamonadaceae bacterium; assembly: GCA_947452325.1. Classification (GTDB taxonomy): domain Bacteria; phylum Pseudomonadota; class Gammaproteobacteria; order Burkholderiales; family Burkholderiaceae_C; genus Limnohabitans. Next base: position 11,101 of record CANGCZ010000015.1, read on the forward strand.
TTTTGCTTGAGCGACAAGGTTTCGCGCACACGGTTGTCAAGTGATTTGCCGGTATACAGCGGCAAATTCAGTACCAACGCACCAGTGGCCACGCCGTAACGGATATCTGTTGAAGCGTAATTGATGGCGCCGTTGGCGTTGCTGTAGGAATAGCTAAGTTGGGCGTCAACCGTGGGTTTGAGACCGGCTTGCGCTTTGCGAACTTCCAGATCGGCGATTTCAAGCGCGGTGCGCAATTGTTTGACGCTGGGGTTTTGGCCTTCACTCAAGCCTACCCAGTTTTCCACCCGCTCAGGCTGTGGCGCAAGCGGTTTGGCGCTGAGTGCCACGGCTTTGGGCGACAGGTCAGGTTTGCCCACCAACTGTTCCAAGGCCATTTTTTTGACCATCAAATCGTTTTGTGCTGCGATTTCCTGGGCGCGCGACAAGTCATAACTGGCCTGGGCTTCGCGGGTATCGGTGATGGTGGCGGTGCCGACTTCAAAATTGCGTTTGGCCGATGCAAGTTGCTCGGCGACGGCTTTCATTTGCGCTTGGATGAAAGTCAGGTTGTCTTTGGCAGCCAGCACATCGAAATAGGCCTGGCTTAAGCGGACCATGAGATCTTGCTCGGCGGCCTGCAACTGTGCTTCGATCTGGCGCATTTGCAACTCGGTTTGTGCCGCTTCGATGTTGTTGCCGGGCTTGTAAATCTGTTGCGTACCGGTGACGGTGCCGGTCTGGCTGGTAAACGAGTGGTTGCCGGGCAAGCTGGACGGCGCGTTATAGCCGCCATTGTTCAAACTGACATTGGCATTCAGATTGACATTCATGCCCAGCTTGGCTTGTGCCTGCAATATGCGCATGCGGGCGGCCTGTACCTGGTACTGTGCGCCTTTGAATGTGGCATCGAAATCTTTGGCTGCGTCGTACATGTCGACCAGGCTCTGGCCCCGGACAGTCCCTGAAAAGGCCAGAGACATGGCCGCAATCAAGGGCAGGGTGCGAAACAATTTCATGGTCTTCCTTTGTGACTTCATATTAAAAATGGAAAGCAGTTTTTTCAGCGAAACCGTGTAGCCTGGGAATGACCACATCCCATAAGGACTGGCTGTGGCCTTGACCATCTGCCTGGCGGAGCACACGCGTGGCACACATCACCGGTTCTTCGCCAATCACTCCCAGCAATCTGCCGCCGGGTTTGAGCATGGCCAGCAGGGCAACCGGCACCGAAGCCACTGAACCGCCAAGCAAGATGGCATCATAAGTCTGAACGGTAGAGTGCGCGGGAATGCCCTCACTGTGTACCAACTCCACATTGTGGATACCGCAGTGGCTCAGTCGCTGTCGGGCAGGGGCAATGAAATCTGCATGACACTCCAAACTGGTGACGTGTGCGCATGACATGGCCAGCAAGGCCGTCAGGTAGCCGCTGCCGGTACCGATTTCCAGCACTCGCTCATGGGCTTGCAATTGCAGGTCTTGCAGCAATCGTGCGTCTACACGCGGGGCCAGCATGCATTCACCGTGCGCCAGTGGCAATTCAGTGTCGCTGTAAGCCAGCGATTGGTAAGCCGCAGGCACAAACTCGTGCCGGTCCAAGCGAGACAGCAGGGAAAGCACATTCAGGTCCAGCACCTGCCAGGTGCGGATTTGCTGTTCCACCATGTTGAATCTGGCGATGTCGGGGTTGGTGTCGGTATGTGTTTTCATGGGAATGCGATTTTAGCCAGCGCTTTTCACCCGCCCCGTTGTTTTGCCTTGCCACAGGCGTTTAAGCCATTCGCTCAGATCGTCCACATAGCAGTAGACCACAGGCACCACCACCAGTGTCAGTATCGAGGAGGTGATGACGCCACCGATGACCGCTTGCCCCAGGGGTGAACGCTGCTCGGAACCTTCGCTGACAGACAAGGCCAGCGGCAACATGCCGAATACCATGGCCAGTGTGGTCATCAAGATAGGTCGCAAACGCACATGTGCGGCCATCAGCAATGCCTCGGTGCGACCCAGCGGCGCTTCGCGACTGCCGTCACTGCGCTCCAACCCTTCGCGTGCGCGGATCGCAAAATCCAGCAGCAATATGCCGTTTTTGGTCACCAGGCCCATCAGCATCACAATGCCAATCACCGAAAACATAGACAGTGTGGAACGAAACACCAGCAAGGCACCGGCCACACCGATCAAGGTCAGCGGCAGCGCGGTCATCAGCGCCAGCGGTTGCAAAAAGCTTTTGAACTGGCTGGCCAGAATCATGTAAATGAAGATGATTCCCATGGCCAGTGCCACCAACGCGTATTGAAACGACTCTTTCATGCTCTTGGTCGAGCCGCCGAATTGGTAGCGGTAACCGTCAGGCAGTTGTATGCCGGCCATCATGGTTTGTATGTCTTTGGATACTTCGCCAGCGGCGCGGCCATAAGTGTTGCCACTGAACGCCACCTCGCGCGACAACTCACGGCGGTTGACCTGGTTGGGACCAACGCCTTCGCTGATGGTGGCCACCTGGTTCAAGCGGACCGTGCGTGAACTGCCGTCGTTGGCTTGGCCTATGCTGAACGGCATGCGTTCGAGATCGTGAGGGTAGGTACGCACAGCCGGGTCCAGCCGCACTTTGACTTCATAGGTTTGGTCATTACCGGCGCGCCACACACCGGTGGATTGCCCGTCCACCAAGGTACGCAATTGGTTAGCGATGCTGTTCACACCGAGTCCGACATCGGCGGCGGCCTCGCGCTTGATGCTGATGTCAATGGTGGGCTTGTTCGGTTTGACGCTGGACTCGATGTCAACCAGTCCTTTGATCTCATTGAGCTTGGGGATCACCACAGCGGCTATGCGTTCGAGCTCAGCCTGATCCGGCCCGAGCAGGTAAAACTCAATTTGTTTATTGCCGCCGACCGAGTCGAGCAGACCGACGTGGGTGACGGTCAGTCCCGGCATGGCGAGCAAGCGTTCGCGAATCACCGGCGTGAAGTCGTTGATGTTGAAAGAACGCAAGTGTCGGTCGACCATGCGGAAATACACGTTGGCGTAAATCTTTCCGTTGGCGTTGCCGGTGTTGATCGTAGAAAGTGTGTATTTGACCTGAGGGTAACTGCGAAGCATCCGCTCGACCTCGCGCGCTTTGGCCTCGGTCACTTGCAATGACGAGCCCACCGGCACGTAAAACGTCACGCTGCCTTCAGAAAAATCCGCCTTGGGAACAAACTCGGTACCCAGCAGTTTCACCATGAAAATGCTGCCTATGAAAACGGCCAAGGCCAGCAGCACGGTAGCCAGCTTGTGTTTGAGAGCCATGCGCAAAAGCTTTTGGTAAATCCGACCCAGCCACAGGCTGCCACTTTCAAAAAATTGAGTCACCCGCCCCAGCGTGTGGTCATACCAGCCGCGTTTGGCATGCGAGGTACCGTCGCGGTGAATGCTGGGGTCGTGCCAGACGCTGGAGAGCATGGGGTCCAGTGTGAAGCTGACAAACATAGAGATCAATATGGCCGCCACGATGGTCAGGCCGAACTCGTGAAAAAACTTGCCGATGATGCCTTCCATGAAACCGATAGGCAAAAACACCGCGACGATGGAGAAGGTGGTGGCCAGCACCGCCAGACCGATTTCACGCGTCCCGTCCATGGCAGCGTTGTAAGCGCTCTTGCCCATTTGCACGTGCCGCACAATGTTCTCGCGCACCACGATAGCGTCATCAATCAACAAACCTATGCACAGCGACAAGGCCATCAGCGTGACCATGTTCAAGGTGAAGCCCAGTATGGCCATGATCCAGAAAGTGCCGATGATGGCAATCGGCAGGGTGAGGCCGGTGATGATGGTCGAGCGCCATGAGTTGAGAAACAAAAACACGATCAACACCGTCAGCAGCGAGCCCTCGATCAGTGTTTTACGCACATTGTTCACGCCCACACGTATCTGGCGCGAGCCGTCGTAAATGGTTTGCAATTTCACGCCGGGTGGCAATTGGGTTTGCATGGCGTCGACCGTGCGCATCAAACCGTCGACCACATCGATGGTGTTTTCATCCTGCGACTTTTGCACCGACAACAACAGCGTGCGTTCCCCGTTGTACAAGGCCATGTTTTCCAGTTCTTGCGCGCCGTCATTGACACGCGCAACCTGCGACAAACGCACAATGCTGCCGGCCTTGCGCGCGACGATGATGTTGGCGAAATCTTCGGGGCGCAGCATGCGGCCTTGCACTTGCACCACGCGGTCTTGCTGCAACGAGCGGATAGAGCCGACTGGCAAGTCCTGGTTTTCGTTGGTGACTGCATCCACCACCTGTTGCGCGCTGATGCCCAGCGCCTCCATGGCTTGCGGGTTCAGGTACAAATTGATTTCACGTTTGGTGCCGCCGACCAGCGTGACTGAACCGACGCCGCGCACGTTTTCCATGCGTTTTTTGAGCACCTGATCGGCCCAGTTGGTCATCTCCACATGGCTGAGCGCTTGCACCCCGGCGGGCAGGTTTTTCTTGTCAGTGACCACGGCCAAAGACCAGATCGGTCGACTCGACGGGTCAAAGCGCAAAATGCGCGACTCCTTGACCTCGGTGCGCAGCAACTGATGCACATTGCTGGTTTTTTCACGCACATCATCAGCCGCTTTGCGCCCATTGATGGTCAGATCAAATTCGATGATGACCACCGACAAACCTTCGTAGCTGCGCGAAGTCAGTGCATTGACGCCGGCGATAGAGTTGACCGCTTCCTCGATTTTTTTACTGACTTCACTTTCCACGATTTCCGGTGACGCACCGGGGTATTCAGTGGTCACCACCACGGTAGGTAAATCGATGTTCGGGAACTGATCGACCTTGAGTGTTTGAAACGAGAACAAGCCCAGCACCACCAGGGCAAGCATCACCATGGTGGCGAACACCGGATTGCGCAGACTGACTTGGGTGAACCACATGGCTTAAGGTTTTTGAGGCGCTGCGACAGGCGCAGGTGCGGCAGGGGATGCGATACGCAGGTTCACGCCTTCACGCAGCGAACCGGTACGCGCCGACAGCACCTGAGCGCCGTCAGCGACACCTTTGACTTCCACCCAGACCTGCGTCGGGTTGCCGCCAGCGATGGTGCCGCGTTGGCCGGTTGTCACCGTCTGGTGCGCGACCTTGTTGTTGACGATCAATTGAACGTAGGGCGAGGGTTTGTCGGTACGCACCGACTCCAGCGGTAGCGCCAACACTTGTCGGCTGGCGAGCTCCAGTTGGCCTTGACCGTACAAGCCTTGTCGCAGTCCGGGGGCGTTTTGCAACCGCAAATACACCAGCACGCTGCGGCTGTTGCTTTGCACATTCGGGTTGATGCGTTGCACCTGGGCATAAAGGGTTTTCTCGCGACCTTCCAGCGTCAGTTGCGCTTGTTGACCGATGCGCACATCCATGGCGTCGGCAGGGCTGAGTGTGGCTTCGAGTTCTAAGCTGCTGAGGTCGACAATGTCCAGCAGTTTTTG
>CANGCZ010000016.1 GCA_947452325.1 Comamonadaceae bacterium
GACATGGCCTGGGCATATTTTTCACGCGCCAAAGCAGACAATATCGTTCACGCAGAAATATTTTTCGATCCACAGACACACACCGAACGAAAAGTCAGCATGCGAACTGTGATCACTGGTTTGCATCATGCGTGTGTTGACGCCAGAGAAAAATGGGGCATCAGTTCTTCATTGATCTTGTGTTTTCTTCGTCACCTCAGCGAAGAATCAGCGCTTGAAACCTTGGAGCAAGCCATCCCGTTCAGAGAAATGTTCATTGGTGTCGGACTAGATTCAAGCGAACGCGGTCATCCGCCTGAAAAATTCGCGCGCGTATTCCAACGTGCACGACAACTCGGGTTCAAAGTGGTAGCACACGCCGGTGAAGAGGGGCCTCCCGCTTACATTTGGAGCGCACTGGACGTTTTGCACGCTGAACGCATTGACCATGGTGTGCAAGCCATTCACGATGCCGCACTGATGCAGCGCCTGGCCAAAGAACGAATTCCTTTGACGGTTTGTCCGTTGTCTAACTTAAAGCTTTGCGTCTTTCAAGACTTGAAGCAACATAACCTGGCGCAGATGCTGGATCAAGGTGTGTGCGTCATGATCAACTCTGACGATCCGGCTTATTTTGGCGGTTATTTGAATGAAAATTTTCTTCAAACATTTGCTGCATTGAATCTCAATGCTTTACATGCTTACCAGTTGGCTTGCAACAGTTTTGAAGCGGCTTTTGTGTCCGAAGACCGCAAACTGGTTTGGCGTGAACAACTCAATGCATGTTTTCGACAATTCGGGGCATAAATTGTTGATTCATCATTCAAACCGTTGCGCACTACATAAGCAATGTCAGAGCTGAACACATTGGCTGTCGTGGGGGCAGGCATAGGCGGACTTGCCGCAGCGCTGGCCCTGGGACAAGCCGGATTCAAGCTTCGTTTATACGAACAAGCAGAAACATTTTTCGAGACAGGCGCGGGCATAGGGCTTGGACCGAATGCCATGCGGGTGCTGGACCAATGGGGCCTGGGTAGCGAATTGCGTCAAGCAGGTTGCACACCTGCTTTTTTACTGTCACGGCGTGCAGAGGACGGGCGTATAGCGGGGCGATTGCCTATGGGTCAATCATTTATTGAAAAATATGGTGCCCCTTATCTGACGTTACATCGCGCTGATTTGCATCGGTTGTTGCTGACGGCTGTGAAAAATCAAGCGCTCGCTGAGTTATTTTTGAATCGCAAACTGACAGGGATAGATGTTCAGTCAAAAGGCATTGATCTTCAGTTTCAAGAGAGCAGCGAAACGCATCAGGTGCTGGGATTGATAGGTGCCGATGGCATAAACAGCCGCGTGCGCTCTTTGGCATTTGAAGCTGATGCACTCATGCCAAGTGGCCATTGGGCTTATCGGGCGTTGTTGCCTATACAAGACTTGCCAGCGGCGTTTCATGACACACACATAGGCATTTGGATGGGCAAGCGCTTGCATGTGGTGCATTACCCGGTCAGAGGTGGTGATTATTTGAATATGGTTGTGCTTATTGAATCCGCCGACTTACCATCGCAAGCCGGTTGGGACGTGCTGCGTTCAACCGGACAAATCCATGCGGATTTAAAGCAAGCATTAAAAGGCTGTTGCAATGAATTACAGGAATTGATCCACAGAGCAGAGAATTGGCGCGCCTGGTGCTTGTTTGATCGCGCGCCTTTGCATACGGCTGAACAAATGGCACAGGGACGGGTGGCTTTGTTGGGTGACGCCGCGCACCCCATGTTGCCCTATCTGGCGCAAGGCGCTGGCATGGCCATCGAGGACGCCGCAAGCTTGGCACAGCATTGGCAAGACACGTCATTGACTGTAGAGCAACGTTTATCCAATTACGCACAGGCGCGATGGCAACGCGTCTCGCAGGTGCAGCAGCGGGCACGTCGAAACGGCAGGATCTACCACGCCGACGGTGTGCTGCGAATGGCCAGAGATGCTGCATTGAAGCTGGGTGGCGCCAAACTGATGGACATGCCGTGGTTGTATGGCTTTCACAGCCGGTAAACCCTGACCGGAGACGGTCAAAAGTGCATCAAGTCCAAGGCTTCAAAGCCTGCCAAGCAATACAAATTCCATCAGAGCTTTTTGCACATGCAAGCGGTTTTCCGCTTCGTCCCAGACCACAGATTGAGGACCGTCTATGACTTCGGCCTGAACTTCTTCACCACGGTGAGCAGGCAAACAATGCATGAACAAGGCATCGGGTTTGGCGACAGCCATCATGGCTTCGTCCACACACCATGCTGCAAAGGCTTTGCGCCGGGCTTCATTTTCTGCTTCGTAGCCCATGCTGGTCCAGACATCGGTGGTCACCAGGTCTGCACCTTGGCAAGCCTGCAAAGGGTCTGCAAACACTTTGAAGCAATGACTGTTTGACACGCCGGCCACGGACTGATTGACTTCATAACCGCTGGGCGTGCTGACGTGTACGGTGAACCCGAGCAAATCAGCAGCTTGCAACCAGGTGTTGGCCATGTTGTTACCGTCGCCTACCCAAGCCACTACTTTGCCCTTGAGGCAATCCAGCGGACGCGTCACATCGCCCCGGTGCTCAATGAAGGTGAACAAGTCAGCCAGTATCTGGCAGGGGTGAAATTCATTGGTCAAGCCATTGATGACGGGCACACGCGAATTGGCGGCGAAGCGCTCGATCTTGGTTTGTTCGTAGGTGCGGATCATGACCAGATCGACCATGCGGCTGATGACCTTGGCTGAATCCTCAATCGGCTCAGCGCGTCCGAGTTGGCTGTCACCGGTGGTCAGATGCACCACGGCGCCGCCCATTTGGTACATACCGGCTTCAAAGCTGATGCGGGTACGCGTGGAGGCTTTTTCGAAAATCATGGCCAGCGTGCGGTCAATCAGCGGCTGGTGTTTCTCATAGGCTTTGAATTTGCTTTTGATGAGTGCTGATCGCGTGAACAAATACGCGTATTCATCAGCAGTCAAATCGCTGAACTGTAAATAATGCTTGAGAGCTTGGCTCATGTCAGGCTTTCGCAGAAGTGGCTAAAAATGTTTTCACCAGCGGCACCAGTAAAGCAATCACTTCATCGGCTTCTTTCTCGGTCATGATGAGTGCGGGTAGCAAGCGAATCACGCTGTCTGCCGTCACGCTGAGTAACAAGCCGGCTTGCAGCGCCTGTCCCATCAAAGGGCCGCAAGGGCGATCCAAGTCGATACCGATCATCAAACCATTGCCGCGTATTTCTTTGAAGCCCGCCACATGACCGAGCTCGCGTTGGAATGCGTTTTTCAAATAGGCGCCCACGCGGGATGCGTTTTCCAGCAGACCGTCTTCTTCCATGATGCGCAAGGTTTCCACACCGGCGCGCATGGCCAGCGGGTTACCGCCAAACGTCGTGCCATGGTTACCCGGTTGAAAAATACCGGCGGCTTTGGGGCCAGCCACCACCGCGCCAATCGGCACGCCCGAGCCCAGGCCTTTGGCCAGCGGCATCACATCGGCATGAATGCCTGCCGATTGGTGGGCAAACCATTGGCCGGTGCGGCCTATGCCGCATTGCACTTCGTCGATCATCAACAACCAGTCGCGTTCGTCACACAATTTGCGCACACCACGCAAATAGTCAGCGCTCATCGGGTTGATGCCGCCTTCGCCTTGTATGGTTTCGAAAAACACCGCGACCACATTCGGGTTGTTGGCAGTGGCTTGTTCAATGGCGGCAATATCGTTCATCGGCACGCGTATGAAACCATCGACCAGCGGACCGAAACCTTGCTGAATTTTGGCGTTGCCGGTAGCGCTCAAAGTGGCGATGCTGCGGCCGTGAAACGCTTTGTCATAGACGACGATTTCGGGTTTTTCAATGCCTTTGTCGTGACCGAATTTGCGCGCCATCTTGAGTGCAGCTTCGTTGGCCTCTAACCCGGAATTGCAAAAAAACACATTGCTCATGCCTGACAACTCGACCAGCTTGTCCGCGAGTTGTTGCTGCAAGGGGATGTGGTAATAGTTGCAGCTGTGCATGATTTTGCTGACCTGGTCTTGCAAGGCGGGCACCAGCTTGGGATGGTTGTGCCCTAAGGTATTGACCGCGATACCGGCCAGCGCATCCACATAGCGTTTGCCGCTGGTGTCCCACACATACACGCCCTGGCCATGCGACACCGTCATCGGCAGACGGCCATAGGTGTTCATCAAATGCGCAGCAGGATCGGCAGTGGACATGGAGACCTCGGTGGTGTGTCAGAAAAGAAAGCGGCTCTGAAGTCGCGTTGACTTGGAGCCGGGAGTGTCAATTCTAGGGCGCATTGCTTGTCAGAAGATTGAAATCACCGACACCTAGAATGGTTTGGTGCAAAGCTAAATATCAAAAGAAGTCGTGATTCTGGGCGTCACTCAATCGGGCCAAACCTTCAGGCCCAGCGATTGGGCGGAACGCTTGGCCGGTGTCATCAGCAGTATCCGCCCTGAAGCAGCAGCCCCCGGCGACCACTTCAGTTATTCGCCATGGTGTGTGCCTAACAGTGTGCAGGGCCAAAAATGCGTGATTGTTCACACAGACATACGCGAGGCCAACGTCATGGCCTGGGATTTTTTGATGGGCTTTGCCAAAGACAATGACCTGCAAATTCTCGATAGCAGGGAATAAGCGCCCATGAAAAAACCGCCCTGGGGCGGTTTCTCACTTTTTTTGCCAACAGCGCACCGGTTTCAAACGGCGGTCTGCTTGCGGCAGACCGGGCTGGGTGCCTGAGTGATCAGGCGGCGAGTGCCAGGTGTTTCACCTTGGCAGCCAGGCGGCTCTTGTCGCGAGCTGCCTTGTTTTTGTGGAAGATTTTCTTGTCAGCGATGATGTCCACCACCGATTGCATTTTGCCGAACAGTTCAGCGGCTTTGACTTTGTCACCGGCTTGCACTGCTTTTTCGACATTTTTTACCGCTGTGCGGTATTTGGAACGCAACGAGCTGTTGGCTTCGTTGAGTTTGACGTCCTGGCGGGCGCGTTTGCGACCTGATGCCAGGCGCGGGTTCTTTTTCTTGGGTTTGGCTGAAGCCATGGGTTTTCCTTTGAGTGTCTGAGGATGATGCTGGCAAAGCCGGACATTGTAGCAAACCGGCTTCCCGGTTGGGAGGCGATGACGGCTACACTGCTGCGCATGAGCCTGTTCAAGTCCGCCTCCACCGTTTCTCTGTTGACCTTGGTGTCGCGCATCACCGGGTTCGCGCGCGAGACCTTGATCGCCACGGTTTTCGGTGCCAGCGCGTTGACCGACGCTTTCAATGTGGCTTTTCGCATTCCCAATTTGTTTCGCCGCTTGTTCGCCGAGGGCGCTTTCAGTCAGGCGTTTGTGCCTGTGCTGGCCGCCACCCGGGCCGAAAAAGGCGATGACGCCACCCGCATATTGATAGACAAAGTTGCGACTTTGCTGGCCTGGGCGGTGTTGTTGACCAGTGTGCTGGGCGTGTTGTGCGCGCCTTGGCTGGTCTGGGTCATGGCCAGCGGCTTGCATCAGTCGCCGCAAGGCCTGCAAACCGCTGTCAACCTGACTGGCTATATGTTTCCCTACATCGCATTCATGTCCCTGGTGGCCTTATCGGCCGGCATTTTGAACACATGGCGGCGTTTTGCTGTGCCGGCGGCCACGCCGGTGCTGCTCAATCTGTGCATGATTGGCAGCGCATGGCTGGGCGCACCTTGGTTTCGTTCGCAAGGCATTGAGCCGATTTACAGCCTGGCGGTTGGCGTCATGCTCGGCGGCGTGCTGCAACTGGCGGTGCAAATTCCAGCATTGTGGAAGCTGGGTTTGTTGCCACACATCAGCGTGTCGCCTTCGCAAATCAAAGCAGCCTGGAATGACGAGGGCACTCGCAAAATTTTGGCCATGATGGGCCCGGCGCTGTTGGGCGTGGGCGTGGCTCAGTTGTCGCTGGTGATCAACACGCAAATCGCTTCCCATCTGACCCCGGGAAGCGTCAGTTGGATCAGTTATGCCGACCGCTTGATGGAGTTTCCGATTGCGTTGCTCGGCGTGGCTTTGGGCGTGGTGTTGATGCCGCAACTCGCCGCCGCCAAGGCCGCGTCAGACACTCAGCGTTACAGCGCCATGCTGGACTGGGGCTTGCGGTTGGTGTGGGTGCTGGCCTTGCCTTGCGCCGTGGCGCTGCTGGTGTTTGCCCGGCCGCTGGTGTCTGTGCTTTACCACTACGGTGCATTTTCAAGCCATGATGTGCAGCAAACCAGTATGGCCTTGACCGGGTATGGCGTGGGATTGCTTGGCCTGGTTGCCATCAAGGTGCTGGCGCCGGGTTTTTATGCCAATCAGGACACCCGTACGCCGGTGCGCATTGCTGTGGCGGTATTGGTGTTCACCCAACTCATGAACTGGCTGCTGGTACCTTATCTGGCGCACGCCGCTTTGACTTTGTCGATTGCGCTCGGGGCGCTGGTTAACGCTTTGGCTCTCTTGATAGGTTTGCGCCGTCAAGGCCAGTTCAAGCCGCTGCCAGGCTGGCCCCGTCTTGTGCTTCAAGTGCTGTTAGCTTGCGGCTTGATGGCTGCCGGTTTGTTGTGGGCCGCTGAACAATGGGATTGGACCGGCTTGCAGTCTCAGGCATGGCAACGCATAGGCTTGATGGTGTGTGTAATTGTCACCTCGGGTGTTGTGTATTTGGTGACGCTTAGGGTTATTGGCGTGGATCTGCGTGCACTTTTGCGCCGCTAAAGGCATGATGACGGCATGGATTACAAGCTGACTCTCCCCTCGGCGCTGGACTATTTCTCCACGCTGGTGCAAAGCGATGACGAATTTCCCCTGCTGGAAACGGCAGTCAGTCTGGCGCAGGATGAATTTCCCACCCTCGACATACAACAGGTCTTAGGCGAAGTCGACGTCATGTCCGCCAGGCTCAAGCGGCGCTTGATGCCGAATGCCGATGCGCTGGATAAATTGCGTGAGCTGAACCGTTTTTTTTATGAAGACATGCGGTTCGCGGGCAATGTCAACCATTACGACGACCCGCACAACAGCTATGTGAATGTGGTGCTGAGCAAGCGTCTGGGCATTCCCATCAGCTTGGCCGTGTTGTGGCTAGAGCTGGGCCAAAGTCTGGGTTTGAACGTCAGCGGGGTCAGCTTTCCCGGCCATTTTCTGGTCAAGCTGGATTTGAGTTTTCCGCAGGAAGGCCATGTGGTGATCGATCCGTTCACCGGAGAATCTCTGAGCCGTGAAGACCTGGCCGAGCGCCTGATTCCTTGGCTGCCCGGCGCCAAGCTCGGTAAACCGCAAGCCATTTCAGACGATGCGCTGGCGTTTCATTTGCAGCCCGCCGAACCGCGCCAGATCGTTGCACGCATGTTGCGCAACCTGCACGAGATTTACCGCCGTCAAGACGATCAGGAACGTTTATTGAAAGTCAGGGCCAGGTTGGCGGTGCTGTTGCCGGAAAATTAAGCGATCACCACCGCAGCGCCATTGCCTTTGTCGGCAATCACACCAATCCGGTAAACCTGCTCACCCAAAGTGGCAAGCGTTTGAACACAAGCATCGGCGTGTTCAGCGGCAATCACCACGACCATGCCTATGCCGTTGTTGAAAGTGCGGCACATTTCGGCTTCGTCAATGCCTGCAGTTTGCTGCAGCCAGTTGAACAATTCGGTGCGCGGCCAGTGGGCGCGTTGCAAATGAGCGGCGCAATGTTCGGGCAGCACGCGTGGGATGTTTTCTGTCAAACCGCCGCCGGTGATGTGAGCCAGTGCCTTGATCGGATGCGCTTTCAGCGCAGCCAGCACGGATTTCACATACAAGCGGGTGGGCGCCATCAGCGCTTCTTTGAAGGGCAGGCTGTCCAAAGTTGAGGGCAGGCTGGACGCCGCACGCTCTATGCATTTGCGCACCAGACTGAAGCCATTGGAATGCACGCCGCTGGAAGCCAGTCCCAACACCACATCGCCGGGAGACACGTTTTTACCGGTAAGGATCAGCGACTTTTCCACCACGCCCACCGCAAATCCCGCCAAGTCGTATTCGCCTGCCGGGTACATGCCTGGCATTTCAGCGGTTTCACCGCCTATCAAGGCGCAACCCGATAACTCGCAGCCTTTGGCAATACCGCCGACCACCGCGGCCGCTGTGTCTACATCGAGCTTGCCGCAGGCGAAATAGTCCAGAAAAAACAGCGGCTCAGCGCCTTGCACCAACACATCGTTGACGCTCATGGCCACCAAGTCAATGCCTACCGTGTTGTGCATGTTCCATTCAAACGCCAGTTTCAGCTTGGTGCCCACACCGTCAGTGCCGCTGACCAGCACCGGTTCTTTGTAATTTTTCGGTACTTCAAACAGGGCACCGAAACCGCCGATGCCGGCCAGCACGCCGTCGCGCATGGTTTTTTTGGCCAGCGGTTTGATGCGTTCAACCAAGGCGTCGCCTGCGTCGATATCGACGCCTGCATCTTTGTAGGAAAGTGGTGTGTTCATATGCGTGGGGCGCTGCAATCACGCCCGGAAGTCGGATCGATAGAATCAGAGCATTCTAAATGCGGGTACTTCTCCCCTGATGTCCATATCCCCCGACTACCGTTTTTACGCTGCCTGGCTGTTGATACTCAGCCTGCTTGCTGCGCTGTTGTGGTGGTTGACGCCTGTGCTCACGCCTTTTTTGATCGCGGCTGTGATGGCTTATGTGTTGTCGCCGCCGGTTCGTCGAATGCAAGCGCTGCTGGGTACGGGCGTGCCCAAATTTGTCATTGTGTTGGTCTGCGAAATTGCTTTTTTGCTGCTGCTGGTTTCTTTTGCCGGCCTGATTGTCCCCGTGCTGTTCAAAGAAGCCGGGCGTTTGCAAGCTCAGTTACCGGACTTGCTGGCGCAACTGCAGACCTCGCTCAACCCTTTACTCAAAAACCTGGGCGTGGATGTGTCGTTCGATACCCAGGCCATCAAGGATGTGGCGGCCGCACAAGTCCAAGCTGCATTGCACAACAGCCTGGATTCCGTGCTTTCATCCTTGCGTATAGGCGGCAGTGTGGCGCTGGCGCTGATAGGTAACCTGATTCTGGTGCCGGTGGCGCTTTATTACCTGCTGATGGACGGTCACCATATGCTGGCGCAACTGCGTGAGTGGTTGCCGCGCAAGGCTGAACCCGGGGTAATCGATTTCGTTGCTGAAGCCGATGCCGTGTTGGGCGAGTATGTGCGCGGTCAGCTGCTGGTGATGCTCAGTTTGTCCGTTTACTATGTGGCCGGTTTGTCCTTGTTCGGTTTGTCTGCCGCCTGGCCCATAGGCTTGCTGACCGGCATGGCGGTGTTCGTGCCTTATGTGGGCTTTGGCGTGGGATTGCTACTGGCAGCCTTGTCGGGTTTTCTGGAAATGGCACCGCTGCAAGCCACGCTCATGTTGGCGGTGGTGTTTGGCATCGGCCAGTTGCTGGAAGGCTTTGTGTTGACCCCGCGCTTGATCGGCGAGCGCATCGGCTTACACCCTTTGGCCGTGATTTTTGCGTTACTGGCTTTCGGCCAATTGCTGGGTTTTGTCGGCGTATTGATCGCCTTGCCGGCCAGTGCGGTGTTGCTGGTGGCATTGCGGCGTTTGCGCAGGCGTTACGTGGCCAGCCGTTTGTATGCGGGCTAAGGGCTGATGAAACAAATCGCATTGGATATCGGTGTGTCAGTCGGCCCCAGTCTGGGTAATTTTCACCCCGGACACAACGCAGCTGCTCTCGCCCACCTCGAGCTTTGGATGGCCGGGCGCACCCGATCCCCGGTGCCCACGTATGTGTGGGGTGACAACGGCAGCGGTAAAACCCATTTGTTGAAAGCGGTGGCCGAACACATCACGCAGCAAGGCGCATTGGTTGGCTGGATGGACAAGACCACGGTGCAACCCGATGAATTCAACCCTGAATGGGAAGTTTTGCTGCTAGACGATGTTCAGTTTTTTTCTGCAGTGCAACAACACATGGCTTTCAACTGGTTCGTCAATGCCGCTACTCCGGGCGCAGCCCGTCAACCTTGGGTGCTGGCCGCCGGTAGCCTACCGCCTCAGGATTTGCCCTTGCGCGAGGATTTGCGCACCCGGTTGGGCTGGGGCCATGTGTTTCATTTGGAATTACTGGATGACGACCAGCGCCGCGAGGTGTTGCTCAAGCACGCGCAAGCCCTGGGCATGCATTTGGGCAACGATTTGTTGGACTATTTGCTCAACCGTTTCAGCCGGGACTTGGGTCATTTGATCCAACTGCTTGAACAGCTAGACAACTATGCGCTGCAAACCCAGCGTCCTTTGACCATTCCTTTACTGAGAGCCATGCTGGATGAAACCTGAACCGCAGATGAAACTGGCGCTGTTTGACCTGGACCAAACCTTGCTGCCCCTGGACTCCGACCAGTCCTGGGGTGAGTTCACCTTGGGACTGGGTTGGGTTGATGAAGCCAGTTTCCGCCAAAGAAACAATGCTTTTTATGCCGACTACAACGCCGGCTGTCTGGACATACACGAGTACGTGCGCTTTGCCACCCGCAGCATGCGCGAGCGCGGCATGGAAGAAGCAAAGGCCGCGCATTGCCTATTTATGCAACAAGTGATTCAACCGGCCATCAAACCTGCGGCTTTGGATTTGGTGGCACAACACCGCGCCAAGGGTGAAACTTTGGTCATGGTGACTGCCACCAACGAATTTGTCACCGCACCCATCGCCAAAGCATTTGGCATGGATGTGTTGCTGGCGGTGGAGTTGGAGCGCGATGCTAACGGTTGGTTCACCGGCGAAATTGCGGGTGTGCCCAGCCTGCGTGAAGGCAAAGTCACACGCGTCACCCAATGGTTGAAGCAACAAGGCTTGGACTGGTCTCAGGTGCAAGCAACGTTTTACAGTGACTCAACCAATGACTTGCCTTTGCTGGAAAAAGTTCAGCATCCGGTGGTGACCAACCCCGGCCCGGCGTTGCGGCAAATTGCCCAAGAGCGGTCATGGCGTATCCTCGACCTTTTCGAGAACCCATGATCAAAAAAATCATTCAAAACCTGTTTGGTAAATCTGACAAAAGCGGCGCGGGTCGTTTTGGCAAACGCCGCGTGATTCCTGCCGCCATCCATGGCATCAACCCGGATCTGGTCGACGAACGCGCCTGGAACGTGGTGCGCACCTTGCAGGAACGCGGTTTTCAAGCCTACATCGTCGGTGGCGCCGTGCGCGATTTGCTGGTCGGTTTAAAGCCCAAAGATTTTGATGTCGCCACAGACGCCACGCCGGAAGAAGTCAAAGCCTGTTTCCGGCGTGCATTCATCATCGGCAGACGCTTTCGCATCGTGCATGTGGTTTACGGGCGAGGGCGCGATCACGAGGTGATTGAAGTCTCTACTTTTCGCGCTCACCTGGACAGCAACGATGCAGAACAGGTGAGTGGCAACGAGCGCACCAGCAAAAAAGCCTTGTCCAACATGACGCATGCGGTGGATGCCAGCGGCCGTGTGTTGCGCGACAACGTCTGGGGCCCGCAGGACGAGGACGCCACCCGGCGCGATTTCACCGTCAACGCCATGTATTACGACCCCAGCGTAGGCGAAGTCATCGATTACCACCATGGGTTTGAAGATGCCGCCAAACGCGTGATTCGCATGATCGGCGAACCGGCGGCGCGTTACCGCGAAGACCCGGTGCGCATCATCCGTGCCGTGCGCTTTGCAGCCAAGCTCAGCGCGCTGGGTTTCAAGCTGGAACCGCGCACCGCCAAGCCTTTGAAAGCCATGATGGATTTGCTGGCCGATGTGCCGCAAAGCCGTTTGTTCGATGAAATGCTCAAGCTGCTGCAAACCGGGCATTCGATAGCCAGCATCGAACAATTGAAAAAACTCGGGCTGGCGCGCGGCATTTACCCGCTCTTGGATGTGGTGGTTGAACGCGCCGACACACCGTTTGTGCAAGCTGCGCTGTTGGACACCGACAGGCGTGTCGGTGAAGGCAAACCGGTGGCGCCCAGCTTTTTGCTGGCCTGTGTGTTGTGGGCAGATGTGCGCGAAGGATGGCAAGCACGTATGGCTGATATGCCGGTGTTTCCTGCGTTGCAAGAAGCGATGGAAGAAGTGTTCAATGCACGTATCGGAGATGTCTCAGGGCGCGGAAAGCTAGCTGGCGACATGCGCGAAATATGGAGCATGCAACCTCGGTTTGAAAAGCGCAGCGGCAGCGCGCCGTTTGGTCTGGTCGAGCAGGCGCGCTTTCGCGCCGGTTTCGATTTCATGTGTTTACGCGCTGAGGTTGGCGAGGTCGATGTAGAACTTGCCGACTGGTGGGAAGATTTCAGCTTGGCCGACGATGACAGTCGTGTCGCTTTGTTGCAAGCTGTCAAACCTGCACCGCGTGCTGTGCGCGGTGAAGGTGAAGCCAAAAAGCGTCCGCGCCGCCGCCGCAAACCCGCAGGCGCCAAGCCCGATGCCGGTGGTCACACAGACGCGTGAACCGGTCAGCGCTTATGTCGCTGTCGGTGCCAATCTGGGCGACGCCATCGCTTCGGTCACTCAGGCTTTGCAAGACCTGAGCGGATTGCCGCAGACGCATGTCGAAGCGGTTTCCTCTTTGTACCGCAGTGCGCCTTATCAGGCTGAAGGCCCGGCTTTTATCAACGCGGTAGCGCATATACGTACCGGTTTGAATGCACCGGATTTATTGAGCGCATTGCAAGCCATGGAGCAACGTGCCGGGCGGGTGCGCAGCCACCTGAATGCGCCGCGAACCCTGGATTTGGATATTTTGTTTTACGGCGACGCCAAGTTGCAAAGCAGTTGGTTAACGCTGCCACATCCGCGCTGGTTGGAGCGGGCCTTCGTGCTGTTGCCTTTGCAGGAAGTCGCGCCGCACAAAGTGGTTCAAGTCATGCTGCACGCGGTGGCCCACCAAGAGATTGAAAAGCTTGTTTGACAGCTTTTGGCAAGGGCCTGGCTTGAGCACATCAGCCTCATAGGCCAAGCCTCACAGTTATTGGGACAGTTTTTGCGCTTCCTCGATTTGCGATTCAAAGTAGCGTTGAAACCCATAGGCCAAGCTGGAGAGCAGGGCGGTGGTGCCCAGCATCAAGGACAAGACCAGTGCAATCACGGTCAACCAACCGGTGTGGCCGCTGGCTGCCTCCTCGTCTGCGCCGTTGTTGTAGCTGGTGTTCCAGCGGCTTGCTGACATCAGGCCCCAGTAAATGGTGTGCAAGGCGCTCGCGGCAATCGACACGCCCAACAGTGGCACCAACCACCAGCTCAAGGGGTCATCCAAACCGAAAGATTGCGCGCGCTCAAAGCCATAAACCCCTAGCAATGACATGAACAGCAAGGCCCAGGCTGTCGAGTCGCGCAGACCGAACATGTAAAAGCGGGCCAAGCCTAGAGGGCCACCCAGCAAACTTAACCAGCACACCAAGGATTTGTTTTTCATGAAGCGGATTATCGTTTCACAGCCCATGGGCAGAAAGCCCAAGCCGATAACCGTTGACCGCCAAAGGTGTTTCTTGCAACAAGGGCGGATCGAGCTCGAAACTGCCGCGGCCTTGGGTCACGTGGTGGGCGTAAATGGCAGTGACAGCTGACAGGTCGTCAGCCTGGCAAGGGCGGATCAGGGTTGTTTGGGGGCTCATGTCAGCGGCAGTCTATAATGGCAGGCTTTTCAGCGAGCGCTGGCCGGGTGGTCAAGTCGCGTGTCTCATCGCTGAATCAAAGACTGCACCCAAGGATAAACCATGGTCGTCATCCGACTTTCCCGCGGCGGCGCAAAAGCCCGTCCGTTTTTCAATATCGTTGTCGCTGACAAGCGCGTTCGCCGTGATGGCCGTTTCATCGAGCGTATCGGGTTTTACAACCCCATCGCTTCCGGTGGCGAAGAAGGCCTGCGCATTGCGCAAGACCGTCTGAGCTATTGGGTCGGTGTCGGTGCTCAAACATCGCCTACTGTAGACCGTCTGATCAAGCAGGCCGGCAAAAAAGCCGCCTGATCAATCATCCGATGTTGCCCGCCTGGGAGCCTGCTGAATTACCAGCGGACGCTGTCGAAGTCGGGCGCATTCTGGATGCCTGGGGTTTAAAAGGCTGGTTCAAAGTCTTGCCCCACAGCGCCTCTCCTGAGGCGCTTTTTTCTTCCAAACGCTGGTTTTTACAACCCAACGAACGCGGCGCTTCGCCTTTCAAAGGCACGGTGCTCATGCCTATCCGCGAAGCCAAAGAGCACGGCGATTCGGTGGTTGCCTGTCCGCTGGAAACCATAGACCGTGACGTTGCCGAAAGCCTCAAAGGTGCACGCATATTTGTGCCTCGGTCTTCTTTTCCCTCTACCAAAGAAGACGAGTTTTACTGGGTGGATTTGATCGGTCTGGCAGTGCATAACCGCGAAGGTTTGGAGTTGGGCACTGTCAGTGAGTTGATGTCCACCGGCCCGCAAACCGTGCTGGTGCTCACCCAACCCAATCCGGACGACCCAAGCAAACCGCTGGAGCGCATGATCCCGTTTGTGAGCGCTTACGTAGACAAAGTGGACATGGCCGCCAGGTTGATTCTGGTCGATTGGCAGGCTGATTATTGAAGCCGCCCCCATGCGCATAGACGTCATCACACTGTTTCCCGAAATGATTCAGTCCTTTGTTGAACAAGGTGTGACGCGTCGTGCCTACGACAGCGGGAAGATTGTTTTGAAATGCTGGAGCCCGCGTGATTTCGCCGACGGCAATTACCGCCGGGTCGACGACCGGCCTTTCGGCGGCGGCCCGGGCATGGTCATGCTGGCTGAACCGCTGGCAGCTTGTCTGGAGGCAATTCGCCATGAGCGGCAAGACGACAGAAGCAGCGCGCCGCTGATTTATTTTTCCCCGACCGGCGAGGCGCTCAACCAGACCATGGTGCGCGAATCTGCTGCGTCTGCCTGCGGTGCTGTGTTGCTGTGCGGACGTTATGAAGGCGTGGATCAGCGGTTCATCGATGCTTTTGTGGATCGCCAAATCAGTCTGGGCGACTTTGTCTTGTCCGGCGGTGAATTGCCCGCCATGGCCTGGCTGGACGCGGTGGCTCGGCTGCAACCCGGTGTCTTGAACGACAGCGACAGCCATGCCCAGGACAGTTTTTCACCCGACTTATCCGGTTTGCTCGACAGCCCGCATTTCACCCGCCCTGAGGTTTGGCGGGATTTACCGGTACCGCAGGAACTGCTGTCCGGTCACCATGCCCAGATTGCCGACTGGCGGCGCGCGCAAAGCCTGCAACTGACGGCAGGCAAAAGGCCTGATCTGATCACCAAAGCCAGGAAGGCCGGGCTGATCAGCGCCAAAGACGAGCGAATATTGGCTGGTAAAAGCTGATCAGCCAGTTGGTTATAATGGAGGGCTTTTCGATCCTCTGGGTGGCCGCCGCGTGTTACAGCCTTTGTGCTAACACCGGCCTTTTGTGTAGCGCATCCAAGATCGTACAGAGGACCTTATGAATCTCATCCAAATCCTGGAACAGGAAGAAATCGCCCGCATGGGCAAAAAAATCCCCGTGTTCGCCCCCGGCGACACCGTGGTGGTC
>CANGCZ010000017.1 GCA_947452325.1 Comamonadaceae bacterium
CCACAGTGGTTCGTGTCTGCTACACCTGAACTCAAAGCTCAGGTTCCTAGCAACATGCTCTACGTTTTCGCTCTGCCTTAAGCAGGTGTAAAAAATGCGGTCTGGTGTCACTCACCGGACCGCTTTTTTGTTTAAATTGTGAAATGATAGTTTTTCTTTGAAGATAAAGGTAAGGTTGAAGTGATGAAAGTCCTGACATCAAATTTGCTGCGGAACCTGGTGCTGTGTCTCCCGGTCTTTGCTACATGTTTGCCCATAGCGGCAGTTGCAGAAGAAGATGACCGCCCGGTCATTGTGGTGCCTCGTGGGGGTGGCAAAGAGACTTTCACCAGGTTTTGCACGACCTGTCACATGCCCGATGGCCGTGGCGGTCAAAACGAAGGTGGTTATGGTGCTGATTTGCGTGTGACCAAACTCACAGCTGAAGAAGTGGTAGGCGTGGTCACCAATGGCCGCCAATCCAAAGGCATGCCTTCATTCAAAGGCATCATTGACGATGAGAAGATCGGTCTGGTGGCCGCTTACGTCAAAACAGTGATCAAGCTCAAAGAATAAGTTTAATTACTTTGCTTTCAATGAAAAGGCCGCTTTCGCGGCCTTTATTTTGACAGTCCGTTTAATGGATTATTTCGCCGGGTACTTTGCTTCTACCGCTGCGAGTTGTTCGAGTGTCATGCGTTTTTTCAAGCTGTCCAGAACCGATTGAAAATCCAGTCGCGCATAGCTTTCGTTGCGCTGCATGGCTTCATTTACCCAGTCGTAGGCTTGCACATAATTTTTATGGCCGCCCATGCGGATTTCCATGTAAATCATTTTCAGCAGAACGCGGCCGTTTTTGTTTTTGCGTGCAGCCAGTTGATAGCCAATGTCCCTGGCTTCAGACAAGTCACCGATTTCCCGTCCATGGTCGTATGCGTCCCGACCTTTGATGAACAGCGAGAGATTTTCGTTCTCAAAAGCGCATTCTTTTGCGTCTTCGTAGGGGCAGGCAGCTTCATCTTGGGCCTGTGCTGCCGGCGCGGTGATGATGGCAAGCGCAAGCGTTGTCAGGGCGACCCGCCACGAGCGGTGAGAGAGTATGTTCATGAGTGAAAGCCGGTTGAGAGAAAAAGGGAAACAATGATTCAGTTGCCTGCCATGTCTTTGCTGAACTTGCCCAGTTTGGCAGTGTCAAAGTAATAAGTCACAGCGGAAAAACGGCCGCTGGTGTCCATATCGTAAATGGCGACCATGGGTACTTTCAAGAAGTCTCCGCTGGCTTTGTGCTGAGCTTCCCACGTGTAAACAATCGCTGCAGTGCGGCCGTGAACAATGATTTGCTTGACTTCATACTTGGCTTTGAAGGCTTTGAATTCGGCGTTGAAAAATTCGGTGAAATCTTTTTTCCCGCTTTGGTTACTCAATGGGCTTTGGCGGGAGACGTTGTCGGAAAAATATTTAACCCATTCGGCAGTGTCCTCAGCCTCCATGGCGTTGTTGTATCCGGTCAGCGCTTGGCGAATGATGGATTCAACCTGCATCTCGACCGAACCGGCGGCTTTGACATTCACGCTGAATAAAAGACCCAGGGAAAGAAGAAAAACAGAAATAGACCGATGGATCCCAAACATGAAAGCAACTCCTGAATAGTTAAATTTAAAAGTATAAAAGTCTAGATGATTTAAGCCTCAGTCGCAATACAGGAATACGCAATGGCGACAGCTCAACTGACGGGTTTTGCAAGGTGTGTTGCATACTTTTCAGCCTTCATCCGTGGTCAAGCTTGAATTCATTTTGACCAGCAGTTGCTGTCATTCGATTGTGAACCCCGTTGCCCGGCTTGGTTGAGCGTGAGTGCGCCGCAAGTGTCTTTGTTTTGCGCCCCCAGCGGTGTCGCGGTCAATATGTAGCTTTGCCCCTGACTGCTGAGGCTCAGCCTGTAACGCAATTCTGCTGTGTGCCATACGCTGTCGGGCAAAGCGTCCGGGTAACTGCCTTGGCTGGTGGCCGCCTGTTCCAGCCATTGCGCGGATTTCATCAAAGCAAGCTTGGCTAATTGCCGCTGGCTGCGAGACTGGGCGGTCTGGTAGACCGGCATGGCAAAAGCGGTCAGCAGGCCGATGATGGCCATCACGCATATCAATTCAATCAGGCTGAATCCGGTTTGCAATTGGCTGGGTTTCACGGCTGCAACTCCAACAGACTTTGCATGTCTGCCAGTCTGACCGGCGCTTCATTGGCCAATCGGGAGGCGGGCTGCCACACGGCTTGCCAGGCGGACTGCGTGTTGCGGGTGGAGGCCTGTGCCAGTACGGTGATGCGGTAAGTGAAAGTACCGCCGGGTTGGTTTGCGCTGGGTGCTGAGGGCAGTATTTCTACCCAATACATCAGACTGACACCAACAGGCCCCGAAAGACTGCCAGAGCTTGTTTGCCGGTTGAGCCAATCGCTGCGGTGGTTGCTCAGGTGCAGTAGCGGTCTGCACATTCCTTGAACGCATCCGTTGACAGGCAGTCGTGTTTGCAATTGCGCCCATTGGGCAGAATCAACCGGGTAAGAGAGTCCCAAAGGGATATTGGATGGCGTGACAGGTGTAAAGATGGCTGTCGCGGCTTTGCATATGCCTGATAAGGCGGCCTGCCGCAATTGCCAGCGTTCGACACTGCTGCGACTCCAGCCTTGCGATAAAGCGATATTGCGCCAGCAAGCCAGCAACAGCACACTGCAGAGCATGGACAAGGCCAATACGGTCGGCAATGCCAAGCCTTGTTGTTGAAAAAATGGCTTTGCTTTCATGCGCCAGCATGCTTGAGAAAAAACACGCTACGCCACGCACTGGCGCCATTCTTTAAAGGCGTTTGTGTGTTGCAAGACAGATGACTTGGCGTGAGCGTGACGCCATCCGGACGTATTTGCAGGCACATGCCTACCGCACGCACTTGCTGCCAGTCACTGACTTGCGATGCAGTGCGCCATTGCAACTGCACTGCATTAGCGGATGAGCCCGGTGGTGCAGTTTGCTCGGCGTAAATCAGACGCAAATCATCGATTTGTTCCGCCAGTGCCTGGTAAGTGGTGTTGCTGCGCGCGGTGTCCTTGCAACTGAGTTCGCGCTGAGTGTTGCGCCTGAAGTCATCTTGCAGCCAGAGCAGGGTGGAGGCCTCATGGCCTTGGCAGTCTGAGGGCGTGAGGCTGCGCCACTGGTTCAATTGCAAAGCGATGTCGCTGCCGCTCAGCGCCACCGGTAATCGGTTGAGCACAGCCAAGCCTTTTGCATCTACTGACAATTCAGGTGCGCCTGCACGTTGCACACGCTCACGAACCAATTGCAAGGCTGTGTGCAAGCGCAGTTGGGTTTGTGCTTGAGTTTGCAGCATCAACTGGGTGCGCTGTATCCAGGCAAACGCGCTGAACGCAGCCATCACTACCAGCAGGCTCAGGCTCATACCGACCATGCATTGCACCAGTCCTTGTCCTTGCTGCCGCTTGCATTGTTTGCGAATCATGGTCGCCAGGAGGTTTGCCAGCAGTGGTGTGAGGGAGGGCAACCGGCAACGCTTGCTGTGAGGGTTTGTTCAGTGATACCCGGCCAAGCCAGCAGCAAATCCGCTACCGGGTCAGAGCCGGCTGTGGTTTGCAGGCGTGCACGAGCCTGAGGCAAGCGTTGACGCCATTCATTCAGCCATTCGCCCAGATCTGATTGAGCCCATTGCTGTGCATTGCAAGCCGATTGCCTGCAATCGCCGGCAGGCGTGGCACCATCCATTTCCAGTTGGTACCACTGCCATGCGCCGGGATGCACTTGCATGCGTTGACCCAAATCTTGTGCCATGGCCACGGCTTGTTGCAAAGCCAGGGCTTGGCGTTGAGCCTGCATGGCTTGCAGTTGCCAGGCCATCAAACCCAGGCAGAGCAAATTAAGCACCATCAGCGCTGCCATCGCCTCCAGAATGGAAAAGCCTTGCATGCGATGTGCTGCATTTTTCATGAGCAAGTGCTTGCGTTCACCATGCGCAAGCGCCCGGCGGTATTGATACAAATACTGCGTACCAGCTTGCTGCCGGGCTGCGCGGGTTGTATGACCAGTCGCAGACCGCCGGCCACCGGCTCACCTTGTGCATTGACGGCTATCTGGTTTTGCGCCGGAGCCAGCACCACGCTGAGATCGCCGCTCAGGGCATTGCTCAGAACTGCGCTTTGGCGGCTGTCAGCCGGGTTGACCAGTTCCCAGCCGCAGCGCCAGTCGCCATTGGGCAGCTTGTTTGGATGGCAATTGTTCAAACGCTGCAACTGCATGGCTTGGCCAGTGCGCAAAGCATGCAAGCGCGCAGACTGTAAATCTGCAGCCCAAGCCTGAGCGGTGTTTTCTATGCGCGCGCGCCATTGCCATTGGCCGATCGCTGGTGCAGCCATGGCCGCTGCAATACCAATCAGAGCGGCAACAACGCAGAGTTCAGGCAGACTGAAGCCGCTGTGCTGACGCAGCGCGCGCAGTTTGGCTGCTTGTGAAAAGTTTGTAGAACCGGTGGATTGACTTAAAAAAATGGGCGGATACATAACCGCCATCTTGCGAAAAAACAAAGACTGGAACTGTGCGAAGTGACCTTATGTGATGTGACGTGTTAACGGCGAAATTCATCGACCAGGGTTTTGAATTCATCCACGTCTTCAAAGCTGCGGTAAACGCTGGCAAAGCGCACATAGGCGACTTTGTCCAGTTTTTTCAATTCGCGCATCACCAGTTCGCCTATGCGCGTTGAGGCGACTTCACGTTGTCCCAGCGTCAGCAATTTGTCTTCGATACGTTCAATCGCCGCATCGATTTGCTCGGTACTGACCGGGCGTTTACGCAAGGCCAGGTTGAGCGAGCCGCGCAGTTTGCTGCGGTCGTATTCAATGCGCCTGCCGTCTTTTTTCACGACCGCCGGGTAACTGACATCGGCGCGTTCATAGGTAGTGAAACGTTTTTCGCAATGTGAGCAAGAGCGACGGCGGCGTATGGAGTCGCCCTCTTCAGACATGCGGGTCTCCATGACCTGGGTCTCCACATGGCTGCAAAAAGGGCACTTCATGCGTTGTTACCCATAAACCGGAAAGCGGCTGGTCAAGGCGTGTACTTTGGCTCGAACCGCCGCGATGTGTGCTTCGTCGTTCGGGTGCTCAAGCACGTCAGCGATCAAGTGGGCGGTCGCGCGTGCCTCTTCGTCCTTGAAGCCGCGTGTGGTCATGGCCGGGGTGCCGATGCGCACGCCGCTGGTGACCATGGGCTTTTCCGGATCATTGGGAATGGCATTTTTGTTGATGGTCATGTGCGCATTGCCCAGTGCCACTTCGGCTGCCTTGCCGGTAATGCCTTTGGCGCGTAAATCGACCAGCATGACATGGCTTTGCGTGCGACCGCTGACGATGCGCAGGCCGCGTTCAGTCAGGGTTTGAGCCACGATCTCAGCGTTTTTGAGCACCTGTTGCTGGTAAGTTTTAAAACTCGGGTCCAGTGCTTCTTTGAAGGCCACTGCCTTGGCAGCGATGACGTGCATCAACGGGCCGCCTTGTAAGCCCGGGAACACGGCGCTGTTGATGGCTTTTTCATGCTCAGCTTTCATGAGAATGATGCCGCCGCGCGGGCCGCGCAAACTCTTGTGCGTGGTGGAGGTGACCACATCCGCATGCGGCACCGGGTTGGGGTAGACACCTGCCGCGATCAAACCCGCGTAATGCGCCATATCCACCATGAAAATCGCACCGATTTCTTTGGCCACTTTGGCAAAACGTGCAAAGTCTATGTGCAAACTGTAAGCAGATGCGCCTGCAATGATGAGCTTGGGGCGGGTAGCCAATGCCTTGGCTTCCATAGCGTCGTAGTCGATTTCCTCTTTGGCGTTCAAGCCATAGCTTTCCACCTTGAACCATTTGCCGGACAAGTTGAGCGGCATGCCGTGTGTCAGGTGACCGCCCTCGGCCAAGCTCATGCCCATGATGGTTTCGCCTGGCTTTAAGAAAGCCAGAAACACGGCTTGATTGGCAGATGCACCGCAATGCGGTTGCACATTGGCCGCGTCTGCGCCGAACAACTGTTTGGCCCGGTCGATGGCGAGTTGCTCGGCCACGTCGACGTTTTCGCATCCGCCGTAGTAACGCTTGCCCGGGTAACCCTCGGCATATTTGTTGGTCAATTGCGTGCCCTGGGCTTGCATGACGGCAGGGGAGGCGTAGTTTTCACTCGCAATCAATTCGATATGGTGTTCTTGGCGCTGGTTTTCAGCTTGAATGGCAGCCCAGAGTTCCGGGTCGGTTTGCGCCATCAGTTGCGAGCGTGGGTACATGGTTTCTCCGTTGAAAAGTATCAGGGTTTGGCAGATGCAGGTTTGAAGGGGCTGAGGCTTTTGGCTTTGTCCCAGAGTTCGACAAGGCCATCTTCTGCGGGTGATTTGCTGGCCAGGATGGACACGTGCTTGCCGCTGGCAATGTCTTTGAGTCGTTGTTGTTCGGCCAGCACCTTGAGCACATAACCGCCGTCTTCGCCGCTGTTACCTGCGCCCACATATTGGCGCAGTCCGGCCTCAATGCTGCCGTTGCGGTCTATGGACTCACGCAACACACTGGCGCCGACACGCATATTGGCAATCGGGTCAAAAGCGGCAAATTCACCACCAAAGTTGTCGTATTTTTCGGTGTGCACATCGGTGCGGACTTGCATCAGGCCTTGCGCGCCCATGGTGCTTTGGGCAAACGGGTTGAAACTGGATTCCACAGCCATCACCGCCAGGATGAGGGTGGGGTCCAGTTTTTTCTGCGGTCCGAGTTCGTAAGCTTCTGCGACCAAAGCGCTGATCGGTTCTGGCGCTACCCGGTATTTGCGGCTCAACCAAAATGCGATAGCCGATTGTTCTTTGGGCAAATCCTGGGGATCGACGGCGGTGGCGCGGTCAACGGCGCTGGCGTCTTCGTTGAAACCGAAATCCAGACCGTGGCGGCTTTGCAACCAGTCGATCAACTCTACTTCGACGCTGGAGCGCAAATCGGGCTGTGAACTGAATACCACCAGAAAACAGAAAACCGCCAGTCCAAGCAAGGCCAGGCCGCTGTGCGTGATCAGAAAAAAGCCTTGGCCGACGTCGGCCAGAAATACTTTGGCCGATTGCTTGAAGGTATCGATAATTTGCATAGGCTTATTTTAAGCTTTAGCCCTCTCGACCCTGTCACAATACAGAGCTTAGCCCAAACGGGTACAAATTAGCGAATTGAACGCCGTGAATTCCCCTACCCACAGTTCCCCTGACCTCACCGCCCTGGACGCACTCACCGGCGGTGCATTGACAGCCGCCACCTCCGGCGAACGTTTGACGCGTGTGCGTGAATGGTTGAACACCGAGCCTGGACTTGACCTGCTGCAAACCGTTTTCAAGGAATTGAGCGCGCGCGACAAGGGTGCGGCCAAACCGGTGAAAGAAAAAATCGACGACCTGCGTCGCGCAAAAAACCAAGACACCTTGGCCGCGGAGTGGGCTGAAAAAGCGCAGGTGTTGCTCGCGGCCAGCCGCTTGAATGTGGCGGACGCCATGGCCTGGGCGCGTGACACGGCCAAGGCCGGTGCGCCCTTGTCGCGCGAACCGCTGGCGGGTTTGCGCCTGGCACTGGCCGATCGGGTCAAACACATTGAAGAACTGGCGCACCGCGCTCAGGTATTGCGCGAGTCGGCCTTGTTGATGGCCCAGCGCATCGAAGTTTTGTCAACCAAAGCCTGGACCGAAGCGCTGGAGTTGCAGGCCACACTGGCTCACGATATCGACCGTTTTCAGCAGGAATGGCAGTCTTTGGGCGGCGACGCCCATTGGCAAAGCGTAGACCCCAAATACCCACAGACACTCAACGAAAGCGCACAACATATTCAATTGGTGTGGGATGCGTTTTCAGCTGCGTTGACGCAAACACAAGCCGCTGCACAAGATGCCAGCCTGCCTTTGCCTGCCGTGCCGGCCTGGGCCGACCAATTGAGGCAATCGCGTGGCGAAGCGGTCAAACTCGCGCCTGCTGTGAACGCCCGCCCGCCGGTGGATCCGGCCTTGCGTGCCCAAGCGCAGCAAACGGTGCAGGAAGTGTTGCAGCAACTTGAGGTCGAACTCTTGCTAGGCCACAGCAAAGCCACCACTGCGCTCGCAGCCGCTTTGAAACTGGCTTTGAAAACCCACGCCAAGTCCATCGATCATGAGCTCGAGACCAAGGCCCAGCAGGCGTTGACCAAGGCCGCTGAACTCGAAGGTTGGCAACGTTGGCGCGCCGATCAGATTCGCACCGAGCTGGTGGCCAAGGCCGAAGCTTTGCTCAAACCGCTCAAGCCCTTGACAGAAACGCCGGCGGTTGAACCGCCCAAAGCCGATGACGCACCCGTGGAGGCTGTTGCCCACACGGAAGCAAGCACGGATGAGCCAGCACCTGTTGCCAGCGCTGAGACAACGGCTGAAACTGCCTCTGATGAAGCGCCAGCACCGGTCAAAATCAGGATCAAAGGCAAGGGCAAGTCCCCGGCCACTGTGCCGCAAGTGACCGAGTGGGTGCCGGTGGTCACCGGTCGCAAACTGCAAGACAGCTTGCGTCAGTTGCGTGAGGCCTGGAAACAAACCGATCAGGGCGGCCAACCCAATCACGCTTTGTGGAAGCGTTTTGATCAGGCCTGTAACCGCGCTTACCCGTTTGTGCAGGAGTGGCTGGAAAAGGCCAAAGCTGAATCGCAGGCGCACCGTGAACAGCGCTTGGCTTTGCTGGCCGAAGTCGCAGCCTGGACCGAGGCCCATGCCGGCAATACCGACTGGAAACAACAGGCCCGTGAACTGCACCAGTTCTCAGAACGCTGGCGCACCAGTGGTCATTTGAGTGAGAAAGCTTTTGCTGAAATGCAAGCCCAGTGGAAGGCCGCCATGTCGGCTGCGCATGCGGGACTCGAGCAAGCGGAGAACGCCAGCATTGCCCGACGTCGGGCCATGATTGACGAGGCCAAACAACTGGCCGCGGCCGGCAGCTTGCGCATAGACGCAGTCAAGGCCTTGCAACAACGCTGGCAAGCCGAGTCGCAATCCATTGCCCTGGACCGCAAGCTGGCGCAAAAACTCTGGGACGCATTCCGTCAGCCCTTAGACGAAGCCTTTCAGCGCAAAACCCAAGAGCGCAGCGTTCAAGCCCAGGCTTTGTCGGCTCACGATCAAGCGGTGCTTGATGCATCAAATGCTTTGGAAAAAGCCATTGCCCAAGGGGATGCAGCACTTATCCGTCAGGCCATGCAGCACCTGAATTTGGTGATCACCGGCAAGGCGGTGGCTGCTGCGACGACTGCGCAGGAAAGCAAACCCGTCCAAGCACAAGCAAGCCAGTCAAGTTCAACTGAAGATGTGCCAGCCACAGAAACGCCTGTCGCAGAACTGTCAACTGAAGCCGGGCAAGATACACCGCTTGAGCAGACAGCAACTGAAGAATCTCCGGCTGATACACAACCTGGCGATGCACCGGCCGCTGCCCCTGTCAAAGCACCAGCACCTGCGAAAAAAGTGGTGGCTGTGCGTGGCGACGACCGGCCGGGTCAAAAGAAAACCGAACCTGTGGTGGCAGGACGTTTTGGCGACAAGCCCGGCGCGCGCCGCAACGAACGCGACGCACCCGGCAGGCGCAACGATCGTGATGCACCGCCGCGAGGCCGTGAGCGCGAACCGTTTGCAGACCGGGGTCCGCGTTTGGGTGATGCCGCTTTCCGCGCCCAGCGCAACGCCATTGAACAAGCTGAAAACATTTTGAAAAAACTGGCCATGCAAGCGCATGGCGAAACCTTGGTGCATTTGCTGTCGGCATGGCAGCAAAGGCAGTCTGATCAATTGCCGCCGGCCAAGGAATTGGGTAACCGCGTGAGTGCGGGGCAGCGACAGGCCTGGGTGCAAGCTTTGCAAACAGACGCCAAAGGCGATGCCGCTACCGCTTTGCTTAGGCTGGAAATCGCAGCAGAGGTGAACACACCGGCAGACCATCAGCCAGCGCGTCGCCAATTGCAACTGCAATTGCTGATCAAACGCAACGAAGCGCCACCGGCACAAACCTGGGCGCAAGACATGGCCGTGGTATTGCAATCGGCCTATGACGCTGATGCAGCGCAGCGCGTACAAGCTGTGCTGCGGGTGTTGCTCAAACGTTAATGCAGGCTTTGGCCTGTTTATTTGCTTGCTTGGCGCTTTGAACCAGGGCTCAAGCCCGGTTTGACAGAGCCAGTCTGTCAAAACCTTGGCCTGCTTGCCAGTGCAAGGCCTGCAATCGCGGCGCGGCGGCGCCTGCGTCCCAGTCACTCAAGACACAGCGAGTCAATCCCGGGCTGAGCGCATGCGTGCCCGGGCGGTGCGTATGCCCGTGCAACAGCAAAACAGCCTGATGCTGTGTCAGCCAGTCTATGGCTGCAGCCGTGTCCACGTCAGCCCAAACTGTTTGCATTGCTTTGCGAGATTCGCTTTGCGCGCGCATATCGCGGGCTTGTTGTAAACGCCGCGACAGAGGTTGAGCCAAAAAAGCCTGCTGCCATGCCGGAGAACGCACTTCGGCCCTGAACAATTGGTAGTCGGTGTCATCTAGACACAAGGCGTCTCCATGGCTGAGCAGCCAAGTCAATTCTGAAGTCTGCAGTACACAGGGATCATTCAACGCTTGCATGCCGCCGGCTTCACAAGCCGCGTTGCCGAGCAAAAAATCCCGGTTACCGGCTATCCAGTAAACCGGCATGCGTTGGCTGACAGCGTGTATGCGGTTCAGGCAATCGCGTTCGAAAGTGGCCTGCGGGTCGTCCAAGATGTCGTCGCCGACCCAGACTTCAAACAAATCACCCAGGATGAATAAAGCATCTGCCTGCAAATGCAACAGGTAGTCAGCCCAGGCTTGGAAAGTGGCAGTGTCGGCAGCCTCTAAGTGCACGTCCGATAAAAAAGCCAACTGAGAAAGTTGGCGGGCATCAACAGACGCAGGCAGCGGTGTGAGCCGGTTGTCAACTGCTGCCATGGCGCAACGGCTTTAAAGCAGCACTGCTTTGCTGATCAGCACGTCGTCCTTGGGCACATCGTCGTGAAAACCGCGACGGCCTGTGCTTACTTTGGTGATGGCGTCAACCACCTCGGTGCCGGCTATGACTTTGCCAAAAACCGCATAACCCCAACCGGACGGCGTGGGCGAGGAATGGTTGAGAAAGTCGTTGTCTTTGACGTTGATGAAAAACTGCGAAGTCGCCGAATGCGGGTCGTTGGTGCGCGCCATGGCAACGGTGTAGCAGTCGTTGGTCAAACCGTTATTGGCTTCGTTTTCAAGTTTGGTGCCGACTTTTTTCTCTTTCAGACCCGGGCTCATGCCACCGCCTTGCACCATGAAGCCGGGAATAACCCGATGAAAAATCGTGTCGTCGTAATGGCCTTGTTCTACATAGGCGAGGAAATTGGCCACGGTTTTCGGGGCTTTGTCAGCATCAAGTTCCAGCGTAATAACGCCATGGTCTTGGATGTGCAGTTCGACTTGCGGGTTAGACATGATTATTTCACCAAGGTTGCGGATTGAATGATGACCTGGTTCAAAGGCGCATCGGTAGGAAAGGGGCCGCCGGGGCCGGTAGGCATTTGTCGGATGCGGGTGACCACATCCATGCCTGAGATGACTTTGCCAAAGACCACATAGCCCCAGCCTTGGCCCGAAGGGGCCCGGTGGTCCAGAAAATCATTGTCTTTGACATTGATGAAAAACTGGGCGGTCGCAGAGTGGGGATTGTTGGTGCGTGCCATGGCCAGCGTGCCGACGGTGTTGTGCAAGCCGCCTTTGGCAGCAGCTTCAACGCCTTCGTGTTTGATCGGTGCGCGGGTAGGTTTCTCGTTGTATTTGCTGTCGTAACCACCGCCTTGAATCATAAAATTATTGATCACACGGTGAAAAATCGTGCCGTTGTAATGACCGTCATTGACATAGCTTAAAAAGTTTTCCACGGTATTCGGTGTTTTCTCAGGGTACAACTCCACAACGAATTCGCCCGCGCTGGTGACAAACTTGACTTGCGGGGTGGATTGCGCCTGAGCGCTCAAGCCCAGACCCAGCGTAATGAACAGGCACAAGGCCAGGCGACGGGAAGTGATCATCATGGTTTTGGCAAGGTGAGTTGAAGAACGGATTGAAGAGCTTGCATTTTGCCGCTCAAAGGCGTTGATTTTCCGCCGAGCTTTTCGGCACTCAGGTAAGAGCGATGCGCCAAATGCAAGAGTATGTCGCCCAGATTTTCATGGGCAATCGCGTAGGCCGGGTTGTTGCGCAACGCGAGTTCAAACTCGCGCTTGGCTTCGTCCAAACGGCCGTTGGCAGCCAGCATCACGCCCAGGTTGTTGTGAACCTCAGGCAATTCAGGGTATTCCTCTGCCAGCTGCTGGTAAATCTCGAGTGCTTCATTTTTGCGCTGCAAGTTTTCAAGCAGACGAGCGCGCCAAAAACGCATTTGCGGGTCTCGCGGGCGTTCAGTTAAGTATTGATCGATTTCTTCCAGCGCACCCTGCCAATCGCGTTGGATCATTTTTTTCTGCACTTCGTCATGCGGCAAACCACGGTAATCGCGTTCGGTAGAAGTTTGCGCTTGCAAACCCAGACTCAGCGTGAACGCAAGCATCCCCAGGGTGACCCTGATGCAAGCATTCAGACAGTGGGAGGTAAGCGGTATCTGTGGCATGGCTGTAAAAAAGAATGCATCCGCTATCGGATACAAACCGGGGGACCCCGATATACTGAGGGCATTGTAGTAGAGAGAATTTACGCACCCTAAGCTGTGCAATTACGCTAGATTCAGACAACCATGGCACTTCGTATTTACAACACGCTTGCGCGTGCATTGCAGGAATTTCAGCCGCTGACACCGGGACAGGTGCGCATGTACGTGTGCGGTATGACGGTTTACGATTTCTGCCATATCGGACACGCCCGTTCTATGGTTGCTTTTGATGTGGTGCAACGCTGGCTCAAACAGTCTGGACTGCAAGTTCACTATGTCCGCAACATCACCGACATTGACGACAAAATCATTCGCCGGGCCACAGAAAACGCAGAGTCGATTCGCGCACTCACCGATCGCATGATCGATGCCTTGCACCAGGACGCAGACGCGCTGGGCATTGAGCGTCCGCAGGCAGAACCGCGTGCTACCGACCATGTGAGCGGCATGCTCAAGTTAATCGCTACGCTTGAAGACAAAGGCCTTGCCTACCGCAGCGCCAATGGAGACGTCAATTACGCCGTGCGCAAATTTGCGGGCTACGGTAAGTTGTCGGGCAAATCCTTGGACGAGTTGCATGCGGGCGAACGCGTGGCCGTGCTCGACGGCAAACAAGACCCGCTGGACTTTGTGCTGTGGAAATCCGCCAAACCCGATGAACCTGCCGAGGTGAAATGGGACAGTGCATTTGGCAGTGGCCGGCCCGGTTGGCACATCGAATGCTCTGCCATGGCGTGCAGCTTGCTTGGCGAGTCATTCGATATCCATGGCGGCGGTGCCGACTTACAGTTCCCTCACCACGAAAACGAAATCGCGCAAAGCGAAGGCGCTTTCGGTGTGCCCATGGCGCGGTTTTGGATGCACAACGGCTTCATCAATGTGGACAACGTCAAGATGTCCAAAAGCCTGGGCAATTTCTTCACCATCCGCGATGTGTTCAAGCAATACCGGCCCGAGGAAGTGCGCTTCTTTGTCGTGCGTAGCCATTACCGCAGCCCTTTGAATTTCAGTGACCAGCACTTGGACGATGCGCGTGCTTCCCTCAAGCGGCTGTACACCGCATTGCAAGCGGTTGCCCCTCAGCCGGTCAGCATCGATTGGAGCCAGCCATACGCGGCGCGTTTCAAAGCGGCCATGGACGAAGATTTCGGCACCCCCGAAGCGGTGGCAGTGTTGTTTGATTTGGCCGCTGAGGTCAATCGCAGCCAATCAGCCGAGTTGAGCGGTTTGCTCAAGGCTTTAGGCGGGGTGCTGGGTTTGCTCCAAACCGATCCGCTGGTTTTCTTGCAAACCGGCAGTGGAGACGAAAACGGCAACGAAACCGCGCACATCGATGCATTGATCGCTGCCCGCGCTGCCGCCAAAGCCGCCAAAGATTTCGCTTTGGCAGACAACATACGCAAACAACTCAGTGACATGGGCGTGGTGCTGAAAGATTCAGCGCAAGGCACTGTCTGGGAGCGTGCCTGATGGTGGCCAAAGCTTTGCCTGTCAAACGCGTCACCCCTGACTATTGGGAGGAAGCGTGCAAGCACCTGGCCAAAAAAGACCGTGTCATGCGCCGCTTGATTCCGCAATTCGGCGACGCCTGTTTAGAGTCTCGTGGCGATGCTTTTGTCACGCTGGCGCGCAGCATTGTCGGTCAGCAGATTTCGGTCAAGGCCGCACAATCGGTATGGGATAAATTCACGGCGCTGAGTAAAACGCTGACGCCTGCGGCTGTTCTCAAACTCAAAGTCGACGACATGCGTAGCGCCGGTTTATCGGCCCGCAAAGTGGAATACCTGGTCGATCTGGCTTTGCATTTTTCAAATGGCACGGTGCACACCCGCAAATGGGCCGAGATGGATGACGAGGCCATCATCGAAGAGTTGGTGGCCATTCGCGGCATAGGCCGCTGGACGGCAGAGATGTTTTTGATTTTTTATCTGTTGCGCCCCAACGTCTTACCGCTGGACGATGTGGGTTTGATCAACGGCATCAGCAAAAGCTATTTTTCCGGCGAATCCGTCAGTCGCAGCGATGCGCGCGAAGTCGCTGCCGCCTGGGCGCCGTATTGCAGTGTGGCGACTTGGTATATTTGGCGCTCGCTGGATCCTCAGCCTGTGGCTTATTGACAGCCAAACGCTGAACAACAGCGGACAAGGAGAAACGATTGGCTAAGAAAACTTTCCTCGACTTCGAGCAACCGATTGCCGAACTTGAATCCAAGATTGAAGAACTGCGTTACGTGCAAGTCGAGTCGGCGGTCGATATATCTGAAGAAATCGAGCAGTTGTCCAAAAAAAGCCAACAGCTGACCAAAGACATTTACAGCGATTTGACGCCCTGGCAGATCACCAAGATCGCCCGCCACCCCGAGCGCCCGTACACGCTGGACTACATCAGCGAAATCTTCACCGACTTTGTCGAAATGCACGGCGACCG
>CANGCZ010000018.1 GCA_947452325.1 Comamonadaceae bacterium
CCATTAGATACTCTCCTAGATCAAGATCTTAGATCGTTGGTTCAAAAACACTTGGTCTTTGCAGCCCAAGTGATTCATGGTGCTGAACCAGGGTTCAACACCATGAACACGGTGTGTTCCGCTCTGGCCGGTGATTGCAAATGGCAATGAAGGCACATGAGAAGAACAAATACAAGTCATCTGAATATCAATCCCAGGACAGCGCGCCGCCGGTCTGGTATTCGATAACGCGGGTTTCAAAGAAATTGCGCTCTTTTTTCAGATCGATCATTTCACTCATCCAAGGGAATGGGTTTTCCTCGTTGGGGAACAAGGTATCTAGGCCAATCTGGGTGGCGCGCCGGTTGGCGATGTAGCGCAAGTAACCTTTGAACATCGAGGCGTTCATGCCAAGCACGCCGCGCGGCATGGTGTCTTCGGCATAACGGTATTCGAGTTCAACGGCTTTGTGAAACAAGGTGTTGATCTCGGCTTTGAACTCAGCCGTCCACAGGTGCGGGTTTTCAAGTTTGAGCTGGTTGATCAGGTCGATACCGAAGTTGCAATGCATGGACTCATCGCGCAGTATGTACTGGTATTGTTCAGCAGCGCCGGTCATTTTGTTTTGACGACCCAAAGCCAGAATCTGAGTGAAGCCAACGTAGAAGAACAGACCTTCCATCAGGCAGGCGAACACGATCAGCGATTTCAGCAGGGTTTGATCGTTTTCAGGAGTGCCTGTATGGAAGTGCGGATCCATGATGGCTTCGATGAAGGGGATCAGGAATTCGTCTTTGTCGCGAATGGATTGGACTTCTTGGTAAGCGTTAAAGATTTCGCTTTCGTCCAGCCCCAATGATTCAACGATGTACTGGTAGGCGTGGGTGTGAATGGCTTCTTCAAAAGCCTGACGCAATAAAAACTGGCGACATTCGGGCGCAGTGATATGGCGGTAAGTACCCAGCACGATGTTGTTGGCTGCCAGCGAATCGGCGGTGACGAAAAAGCCGAGGTTGCGTTTGACGATACGTCGTTCGTCTTCGGTCAGTCCGTTGGGGTCTTTCCACAGTGCGATGTCGCGTGTCATATTGACTTCCTGCGGCATCCAGTGGTTAGCGCAAGTGGCCAGGTATTTCTCCCAGGCCCATTTGTATTTGAAGGGCACCAGTTGATTGACGTCGGTTTGTCCGTTGATGATGCGCTTGTCCGCGGCGTTTACCCGGTGGCCGCTGCTTGAGGTGAAGGCGCGTGAATCGGCGGGCATGGCGACAGGCAGCACGGCGCCATCATTGAGCATGCGCGACGGTGTGGTTTGTGATGAGGGTGACGGAGTCAGGTGACTCTGCAGGTCACCGAGGGTTACGCTGGCTTGCGCTTGAGGCTTGGCTTCTTCTTCCCAGGTCAACATATAGTTAATTCCATTCTTCGGATTATGGGTGCTTGTGATTGAAACGCAAAGTATTCATTCACAACGGCATCTCTGATTGTTGTTGAATTGCATCGAATACACAGACCGCACGGCTGGCTGTCTGTGCGGTTTTTTTATTGACAGGCTTCGCAAGTCGGGTCATCGACACCGCAAAACTTCACATCGGTAGCCGGTGTGTCTGACAACATTTGCGCACGTGCAGCCGCCGCCGCCATTTCCATGGCGCTCAGACCGCCAGTGCCACCGCCGGATGAAACTGCGTTGTGCGAACCTGCACTCACGGTTGATTTCTCCACTTGTGTGGCACTGCTGGTGCGCAGGTAGTAAGTGGTTTTGAGACCGCGCAGCCAGGCGAGCTTGTAGGTTTCATCAAGCTTTTTACCTGATGCACCTGCCATGTAAATATTGAGCGATTGCGCCTGATCTATCCATTTCTGGCGACGTGCAGCGGCTTCAACCAACCAGTGTGTTTCCACCTCGAATGCCGTGGCATACATGGCTTTGAGGTCTTGCGGCACACGGTCGATGGGTCGCAGTGAGCCGTCGAAATGTTTGAGGTCCATGACCATGACGTCGTCCCACAAACCGAGACGTTTGAGGTCGCGCACCAGGTAGGAGTTGATGATGGTGAATTCGCCCGACAGATTGGACTTGACCGACAGATTACCGAAGCAAGGTTCGATGGACGCATCCACGCCGACGATGTTGGAGATGGTGGCGGTGGGTGCGATGGCCACGCAATTGGAGTTGCGCATACCGTCAGTGGTGATTTTGCGGCGCAGGGCTTCCCAATCCAGCGTGGCGCTGCGGTCGACTTCGATATATCCGCCACGGGATTTTTCCAGCAGATTGAGCGTGTCCAGCGGCAAAATGCCTTGCTCCCACAAAGAACCTTTGTAAGTGGAATAACGGCCGCGTTCGCGCGCGAGTTCGGTCGAAGCCCAATAGGCGTAATAGCAAATCGCTTCCATGGAGCGGTCGGCAAACTCCACCGCCGCTTGTGAGGCATAAGGGATTTGTTGTTCGTACAAGCTGTCCTGGAAGGCAATGATGCCCAGACCCACAGGGCGATGGCGAAGGTTGGAGTCACGCGCTTTTTTGACCGCGTAGTAATTGATGTCGATCACGTTGTCCAGCATGCGCATGGCCGTGGTGATGGTGCGCTTGAGTTTGTCGTGGTCGAGTTCTTTGCCGGCGGCACCTTCCTTGAGGTGGCGCACCAGATTGACCGAACCCAGATTACAAACAGCGGTTTCGCTGTCGCTGGTGTTGAGCGTGATTTCGGTACACAAGTTGGAGGAGTGAACCACACCCGAGTGCTGCTGGGGCGAACGCACATTGCAGGCATCCTTGAAGGTGATCCAAGGGTGACCGGTTTCAAACAACATGGTCAGCATCTTGCGCCACAGGTCGGTGGCTTGCACGGTTTTGCTGGGCTTGATCAGGCCTTGGCGCGCCTGCGCTTCGTAGGCGGTGTAAGCCTTTTCAAAATCGGCGCCGAATTTGTCGTGCAAATCAGGTGTGTTGGAAGGGGAGAACAAAGTCCATTCGCCTTTTTCCATGACACGGCGCATGAACAAATCGGGGATCCAGTTGGCCGTGTTCATGTCGTGTGTGCGGCGGCGGTCATCGCCGGTGTTTTTGCGCAACTCCAGGAACTCTTCGATGTCCAGGTGCCAGGTTTCCAGGTAAGTACACACCGCGCCTTTGCGTTTGCCGCCCTGGTTGACGGCGACAGCGGTGTCGTTCACCACTTTGAGAAAGGGCACCACGCCTTGCGATTCGCCGTTGGTGCCTTTGATGTGGCTGCCCAGCGCGCGCACACGTGTCCAGTCATTGCCCAGGCCACCGGCGAATTTGGAGAGCAAAGCGTTTTCTTTGATGGATTCGTAAATGCCGTCCAAGTCGTCGGGCACCGTGGTCAGGTAGCAGCTGGAGAGTTGCGGGCGGGTGGTACCACTGTTGAACAGGGTTGGCGTGCTGGACATGAAGTCGAATGAGGACAACACCTCGTAGAACTCGATGGCGCGTTCTTCGCGATTGACTTCATTCAGCGCCAGGCCCATGGCCACGCGCATGAAAAACGACTGAGGCATTTCAATGCGCTGTTTGTTCACGTGCAGGAAATAGCGGTCGTACAAAGTTTGCAGACCCAAGTAATCGAATTGGAAATCGCGTTCGGGTTTGATCGCTTTGGCCAGGCGCGGCAAGTCGAATTGCAACAGCTTGGGGTCCAACAGTTCGTGGTCTACGCCTTTTTTCAAAAAGCCGGCAAAGGTATTGAGGTAATGCTGCCCCATTTCTGCATGGGTGGCTTCCTGGCCCAGCACTTCTTTGGTGATGGCGTACATCAGCAAGCGTGCCGTGGCAAAGGTGTAGCCGGGTTCTTTTTCAATCAGGGTACGCGCTGCCAACACCGACGCTTTGTGGACTTCTTCCATGGGTATGCCGTCGTACAGATTGCGCATGGTTTCGCTGAGGATGGGCGTGGCGGTGACGTCCGCGCCGAGGTTTTCGCAGGCGGCTTCTATCAGTTGACGCAAGCGCTGCGTGTCCAGCGCGACGCGTGCGCCGTCCTGCAGCACATGCAATACGGGTTCATTGCTGACCGGTGTGTCTTTTTGCGCAGCGCGTTCTTGCGAGCGGCGTTCGCGGTACAGCACATAGGCGCGTGCCACTTCATGGTGGCTGCCGCGCATGAGACCGAGTTCGACCTGGTCTTGCACGTCTTCAATATGAAAGGTGCCGCCGCCCGGGCGTGAACGCATGAGCGCACGCACCACGGCTTGCGTGAGTTGGTCAACGGTTTCGCGCACGCTGGACGATGCAGCGCCTTGGGCGCCATGCACAGCCAGAAACGCTTTCATCATGGCCACGGCAATCTTGGCGGGTTCGAAAGGAACCACCGCACCGTTGCGGCGGATGATCTGGTATTGGCTGAGAATCGAGTTCAGTGATGAGGCGCTGGCGGCTTGGGCATCAGCAGGTTTGAGGAATGCGGCGACATTCGTCGGGGTGGCAGCAATTTGCATCTTATTGTGATCCTGTGGGGCGTGAATGCTTTGGTTAACTTCTAATGACGGGCTTGCAAGCATGAACGCCGGCGCGTTCCGTATGTGCACACCCCACACTATATATGGGGTCGAAACTCTTTTCAACACACTACGTGTAGTGTTTGGTAAATTTTTTCAAAATATGACAGGTATTGTGCCATTCATCGAAAATCTGCTGCATTTAGCGTTAATTTATTTTGCACAAACTGTTGAATATTGTCACTTGACATCAAAAAATTCATCATCCCAACCCGTCGATGTCTTTAAATAATCCCAGGAAAAACCATCGCCAGGGTCTTTTTTTCTGCCAGGCGCAATGTGTTCATGGCCGCAGATGTGTTTGATAGGGTATTGCTGCGCCAGCATGGGCAGCAGTGCATTCAAACTTTCGTATTGATCCTCGGTGAATGTGTCACCGTCTAATCCTTCGAGTTCGATACCGATAGAGAAGTCGTTGCAATTGCTGCGACCGGCGTGTCTGGATTCGCCTGCATGCCAGGCGCGCTCATCACAGCTGACAAACTGCATCAACTCGCCGCCGCGCTGTATGAAAAAGTGAGCCGATACCTTCAGGTCCCGCAAGGTCTCGAAGTAGGGATGTGCGTTGTGGTCCAGGCGGTTGGTGAAAAAATCCTGCACATACGCGCCGCCGTACACGCCAGGGGGCAGGCTGATGGCATGTATCACTACCAAATCGATGCTGGTCTCAGGCGGGCGGGGGCCGAAGTTGGGAGACGCAATTGTGTGGGCAAAGCGGTACCAGCCCCGGTTCCAGACAGGACGGCTGTTCATGTCTCAGGACTCGGCCAGGGCACGGTGGGCATCGCTGCAGTAAGCAGTATTGCGTGAGATCACGGCTTCGTTGTCGGGCAAATGCAGCCCGCAGTGCGCGCAGCGCACCATGTTTTGCGGTCCCGTGCCTTGGCTGGATGTTTGGTTATCCGTTGATGAAGGACGGCTGAGCTTGATCCACCAGATCAGCCCGAACACCACGCCCAGCAAAATCAGGTATTTCATTGGGCGCGATTCAAAAACACTTCAGTGACAAAACGCGAACCGACATAAGACAAAAACAGCATGGCCGCGCCTGTGTACAGTGTGCGTACAGCCGCAGCCCCGCGCCAACCGCGGTAGCGGCGCCCCCAAATCAGCAGCAAAAACACCAGCCAAGCCAGGATGGCAAACAATGTTTTGTGGTCAAACCGCAAAGCCTTCTCAGGGCCGTACAGCTGTTCGCCAAACAACCACCCGGCCAACAGCGTTGCTGTCAGCAAGCCGAAACCGATGTTGACAAAGCGAAACGTCAAACGCTCCAGCGTGAGCAAAGGCAAGCCGGTGGGGTCGATCGCGCCCAGGCGTATTTGCCGCTCAGCCCGGTTCATCAAGCTGGCGTGCACCACGGCTGCGGCAAACAAGGCATAAGAAGCCATGCCTAACATCCAGTGAAAAGGCAACCATGGTGAAGACGTGCTGTGCAGCGCCTGTCCTGGAAACACCAGTGGCAATATGACTGTGACCATGCCGATACCTGATAACAACCATCTGGTTTGCATCTGCGGAAACCAATGATGTTCTAAGGTGTAGACCAGCAGCACCAGCCAGGCGGTGGCCGATAGCGCAGCGGCAAACCCGAAATGCGGTAAGTCGTCTTGTGCAGGAATCAAACTGGCGATCACGCTCAGGCCGTGAAACAAAGAAATCAGCCACAGGTAATTGCGGCCTTGCTGAGCCGACAAACGACCGCCGAACAAGGCGCCCAGCGCATACGCCAATGCGGCCAACAAGCCCCAAACCAGACTGAAGTGAGATGCGCTGAATACAATCATGTAAACAGTTTAGCGTTTCGCTGGCGACCCGGTTTTTTTATTGACGCAAGATTCATGGCAAGGCATTGACGATGGCAACCACACTCAGCGACAAACTCTCCCGTCTGGTTCGGCAAATCAGCGGACAGGCCCGCATCACCGAAACCAATGTGTCCGACATGTTGCGCGAGGTGCGCATGGCTTTGTTGGAGGCCGATGTGGCGTTGCCGGTGGTGCGTGATTTCATTGCACGCGTCAAGGACAAAGCCCTGGGTCAGGAAGTCATAGGCTCATTGACGCCAGGGCAGGTGCTGGTCAGCATTGTGCAACGCGAGCTCAGTGCCACCATGGGCGAAGGCGTGGCTGACATCAATCTGGCGGCACAACCACCGGCGGTGATTTTGATGGCCGGTTTGCAAGGCGCCGGTAAAACTACCACCACGGCCAAACTGGCCAAGCACTTGATCAGCAAGCGAAAGAAAAAAGTGTTGACGGTTTCGGCTGACGTTTACCGCCCGGCGGCCATCGAGCAGTTAAAAAGCGTGACTGCACAAGCCGGGGCAGAGTGGTTTCCCAGCGACCCGTCGCAAAAACCTGTTGATATTGTGTTGGCCGCGTTGGACTATGCGCGTAAACATTATGTGGATGTGCTGCTGGTGGACACCGCAGGTCGCTTGGCCATTGATGAAGCATTGATGAAAGAGATCAAGGCTTTGCATGCAGCGGTGAATCCGGTCGAGACTTTGTTTGTGGTCGACGCCATGCTCGGACAAGATGCCATCAACACCGCCAAGGCATTCAAAGACGCATTGCCATTGACCGGCATTGTGCTGACCAAAACCGACGGCGATTCACGCGGCGGTGCCGCACTGTCTGTGCGACAAATCACTGGTGCCCCGATCAAGTTTGCAGGTACCAGCGAAAAAATCGACGGCCTCGAAGCCTTTGATGCCGAGCGTCATGCCGGACGCATGCTGGGCATGGGCGATATCGTTGCCTTGGTTGAGCAGGTCACAGCCAATGTCGATATGGAGGCGGCACAAAAAATGGCCGCCAAACTCAAAAGCGGCGACGGCTTTGACTTGAACGACTTTTTATCGCAAATACAGCAGATGAAACAAATGGGGGGCTTGTCCAGTCTGATGGAGAAAATGCCCGGCCAAATCGCGGCCAAGGCCAAGGACGTGGATTTGAACCGCGCCGAAAAAGAGATGGTGAAAAAGCAAGGCATCATCCACAGCATGACGCTGCAAGAACGCAGCAAGCCCGAGATCATCAAGGCCACCCGCAAGCGCCGCATTGCCACCGGTGCCGGTGTGCAGGTGCACGACGTGAACCGTTTGCTGAATGAATTCAGTCAAATGCAGGACATGATGAAAAAAATGCGCGGCGGCGGTTTGATGAAGATGATGAAAAAACTCGGCGGCATGAAAGGCATGGGCGGTTTCCCCGGTATGCCGCGCTGACTGTCTGCTTCTGGTCTTGTCTTTGCCCGCCAGCGCATTCGGGGGGATGAAAAAAAAGCCTGCAACACGTTGCAGGCTTTTTGACATCAAGCGCTGGTTTTAGCCACCGGCGTTGATCTTGCGGCCATTCAGGCTTTGCACCGGTCGCGCATTCAGCTTGAACGGAAATTTACCGACCTGGTCCTTGGAGATGTCCATGGGTTTTTTCAGGATGTAGAACTGCACGCCTTCGGTACACGGCGGTGTGGTCAGTGAACCTTCGTAGTTGTAA
The DNA here is from genome assembly GCA_947452325.1 of Comamonadaceae bacterium. Classification (GTDB taxonomy): domain Bacteria; phylum Pseudomonadota; class Gammaproteobacteria; order Burkholderiales; family Burkholderiaceae_C; genus Limnohabitans. Next base: position 8,004 of record CANGCZ010000018.1, read on the forward strand.
AAGCCCAGCTCTTTGGGCAACATGTTTGCCGGGTTGAAACTGACTTTCTCGGGCAGATACTCTTCGCCTTCTTTGGGGGGCAGATTGGCCCACAAAGTTTTGATGGCGGAGTTGTCTTTGCCTTCGTTCAGCAGTACGCCGATGACAGCGAGCTTGCCGTCTTTGCTTTTGTGAACAAAGTGCGCCACCATGGCGGAGTTTTTACCCTCCACTTGTTCTTCTGAGGGGCGGTGGAAATGGAACTGCAGCAAGTCGTAACTTTCCTTGTTGATGGTCAGCGTGCTGCCGGGCTCGACATTGACTTGTATCGTGTGGCCGTTGTTGAACATCTTCAGCGGGCCTTCCTTGTAGTCCACGTTCAGCACATCCTTGGACTTTTCAAAAGGTCCGATGATGTTGAGCGGCGATTGCTTTTTGCCGGTGCCGCAGACGGGGAAGTTGTCGCCCCAGTGCTCAGGGCCATTGTCGCCTTCATAGCCCCAATGGACCGCTGCGGCTTTCTCGTCTTTTTTGCCGTGTGCGTCTTTGGCAGGCTCTTCTTTGTCAGCAGATTTTTTGCAATCTTGTAGCACTTTGATTTTTTGACCCGCAGCGGCCAGCGCGTTTTGCGCGGCACACACGGTTTGCAAGCGGTTGCTCCATTCAGCCATCTCCAAGGCTTTCTGGAAGGCGGCCACTGTGCCTTCGTCTTGCGCGCCCTTGGTCAGCAAACGGATAGACGCCATACCGACTTGTCGCTCGGCGCTCAAAGCTTTTTGCACTTTGTACAGACTTTCTATGTCTTGCAACACAATGCCGTTGGAGAACGCGGCTTTGAGTGCGTCGAGTTCCTGGGCGCTGGAGCCACCGGCGTCTGCCGCGTGTTCATCCGCAGCGGGTTCGGCTTCGTGGGCTTTTTCCAAAGCCTCTTTGGCTTCGCCCAGTTGTTCAGTGAGTTCACCAACTTCGGCCACCAGGTGTTTTTTCGCCGAGTAGTTCAAATAAGCCAAGGTGGACGCGGCCACCAGGCAAATCCCCAGGAGGATTTCCAATATCAAACGTAGGTATTTTTTCATGACTGCTCTGAATGAAAAAGACAGGGAGAGGCGGTGCGCCAAAGGTTTGTGCACCGGGACATGCGATGGTATCGGCTTGTGCCGGTGGTCACTTTAACCTATATGTGTTAAATAGATTCTTTCGAATTAATTTGTATAGCAAATACTTGGCAAGAGACGACAAATCCTTGGCCCATGCGGTCTTTAAGCGCGCACAAACACGGTCACCAAAGCTTGGTCACCTGCTTGTCGGCTGCAATGGCCGTGTAATTTGTCATCGAATTGCGCACCTTCGGGCAACACATCGGCAGAGAAAAAATGTTCCCCTGCTTTGAACACGCGTGCACTGCCGTCTTGCAAACCGATTTCCATTTGTCCTTGCAAAATAAACACCCATTGCGGCGTGGTGGTGACATGAAAACTGCTTTGAAAGCCCACCGGGCTGCGGCGCAGTTGTAAGCCGTGGGCGGGCAGCAATTCGCTCAAGCGCGATTGCGGTGTGCCCTGGTCCAGCGGGATGTCTTCTTCGCGAAAGCGTGCGCGCCCATCGGTGTCGGTGAATAAAACGGTGCGTGTGAATTTTTCCATGGGGGCATCATAAAGAAGCCGACCGATACAATCGGCATCCTTTCAACAGCCTCTGGATCTACACCATGACCCGCTGCATTTCTACCAAGGCTTTGCCATGAGCCGCAAAGTCTTCATCAAAACCTTCGGCTGCCAAATGAACGAGTACGACTCGGACAAGATGGCAGATGTATTGGGCGCCGCCCAAGGCTACGAACAAACCACCGACATAGACCAAGCCGATCTGGTGGTGTTCAACACTTGCTCGGTGCGTGAAAAAGCCCAGGAGAAAGTGTTTTCCGATCTGGGACGTGTGCGACACCTGAAGAAAAAAGGCGTGCAAATCGCGGTCGGCGGTTGCGTGGCCAGCCAGGAAGGCCAAGCCATCATCGCGCGCGCACCGTTTGTCGATGTGGTGTTCGGGCCGCAAACTTTGCACCGCTTGCCCGAGTTGCTGAACCAGCGCAAAGCCTTGAACAAACCGCAGGTCGACATCAGCTTTCCCGAAATAGAAAAGTTTGACCATTTGCCGCCTGCGCGCGTCGAAGGCGCATCCGCGTTCGTGTCCATCATGGAAGGTTGCTCTAAATATTGCAGCTATTGCGTGGTGCCTTACACACGCGGCGAAGAAATCAACCGGCCTTTGGACGATGTGTTGACCGAAGTTGCCGGTTTGTGCGCCCAGGGCGTGAAAGAAATCACGCTGCTCGGCCAGAACGTGAATGCCTACAGAGGCAGCATGGGCGGCACATCGGAAATTGCAGACTTTGCGCTGTTGATTGAATACATCGCCGAGATTCCCGGTGTCGAGCGCATCCGCTACACCACCAGCCATCCAAACGAGTTCACGCAGCGTCTGGTGGATGTGTATGCCAAGGTGCCGCAACTGGTGAGCCATTTGCATTTGCCGGTGCAACACGGCAGCGACCGTATTTTGATGGCCATGAAACGCGGCTACACCGCCATGGAATACAAAAGCACCATCAGAAAACTCAGAGCAGTGCGCCCTGATATCTCCATGAGCTCGGACTTCATCGTCGGTTTTCCCGGCGAAACACAGGAGGACTTTGACAAGCTCATGAAGTTGATCACCGACATCGGCTTTGATGCCTCTTTCAGTTTCATCTTCAGCCCGCGACCGGGCACACCGGCGGCCAATCTGGCGGACGACACGCCGCATGAAGTCAAGCTCAAGCGCTTACAGCATTTGCAAGCCACGGTTGAAGACAACGTCAGACGCATCAGCGAAAGCCGCATGGGAACGGTGCAACGTATTTTGGTGGAGGGGCCGTCGCGCAAAAGTGCGGCCGAATTGATGGGGCGCACCGAGTGCAACCGCATCGTCAATTTTGATGGCGGTCCGCAGTCAGCCCGCTTGGTCGGTCAGATGATGGATGTGCGCATCACACAGGCCCTGCCGCATTCATTGCGTGGTGAGTTGGTGATTGCGAAATAAAAAACAGCCGCACACCCCGGTGCTTGTTCAATGCAAGTCCGGGGTGAGTGGCCTTTGCAGCAGGGCAGGGCATGGCCGCGATGAAAATGACGCCAAAGGATGCCAAGTCTGGCGAGTAAATGACCACATTGGATAATGGTGTTTTTGGATGAATTTAATATTAAATCAGTGTTGAAAGGATATTAAATGTCAATCGTTAAACGTCCAGGAAAGAAATCAGTCGAGGACTTCATCAAGGGCGCGCCGGACTCGGTTACCGCTGCGGCCGCACCAGCTGCAGCCGTGGCCGATGAAACCATCAAGCGCGTGATGTTGGGCAAGCAGGCACAAATCAGCTTGGCCATGCCGCTGGACTTGTTGGCCAGGATTGATGAGCAGGCGGCGAGGTTGTCGATATCAAGGGCGGCTTACATCAAGCAGGCGGTGACTAGAGCGGTGGAAGGCGAGGGCACTTTTTAATTCTCATAACGTCCCGAAGATTAAAAACAGGATAAATCGTGTAAATTCGTGATAATCCGTGATACAATATTGCTGGAAAGACTTCTCTGAGCAAGTGCAAAAGAGAGCGCCGCCGGGTAACCGGTCCCACCTGGAGTGGGAGTCCCGTCAGGGTAGAGAGACTTGCATGCAGCGGCCACCTAGTGTGGCCGTTTGTCTTAGTCGCGCACTATTTAACGGTACGCCCGTTTCATAATTACTTGAAACCGCATCTTGCTTGCTTTGCGCAAGCGATTGCTAGGGTTGTTCAGGATATAGGCGCTTTGTACTCGAAGAAGCATGCGTTTTTTCCGAATACTGTCTTTCTTCATTTCAAAAAAAACAGCGTAACTTTTAGGCGGCTCACCAGCTACTGTTTGGGGTAGTTCAAAAGTCACGAAATTCGGCCTAGTAGGGTCAGCAATCAAAATATGTCGGTTTGGCAAATCCACAATCAATCCCGGCAAGTACTGACATGACAGGGCGTAACGCTCTTCATCTAACACCCGTCTTTCTTTTCCATCCATGATGATGTGCGCGTCATCCACCATTTCGCCAGGTGTAAGCCCGCGAGTAAAACAGTGGTTGCTAAACAGCACAACAATATCAATATCGATGAAATTACCTGGTAAGAGTTCAAGAGGCATGCGCATGGCAAATGCCTTCAAGTGATCAAACTGCCAAACAGCTGTGCCAACAGTTACTTCGGCAAAGCGATGATGGTCAGTAATCACGTCCTGATGGCCATCAATAGATACTTTTTCTGTTGACATGGTTTGGGGGCTATAGCTCAGCCTATTTAGCCAGCATATTAAAAAGAATCAATTCTTAATTCAACTATAAAAGATGCGTTCACACGCAACCAACGAACTTGGACCTGTTTGTCCGAACGCGTCGAATTTTTCCTTTTGGCTTATATGAATGAGTGTTTCTCCTCCAAGGCCATCTAGGTTCCCGCCAATTCTGTCACCAACAGCAATATCAATACCACTAAGCAATTCAAAAACGACGAAATCACCTTCATCGATCTGCATGAGAATGTAGCCGCGTTGTTTGTTGAGGTCTATTACGGTTCCTGTGCTGATAGTCAATTCTTTACCTCTCGTTGTTCGTTTCGCATTTAAATCAAAAAGCGATGATGGTCAGAAACAGTGGCGGTGGTATAGAGTTGAACCAACTCTAGTTTCCAGTTGAAGTGAAATCGTCCTACCGTCATGTAGTTAAAAAATCGGCAGGTGCGACTGACTGTAACCTGCTGGCTAAGCCAGAAATAACCCGTGGTAATCCGTTCGCAACCCAAGATGGCAAAGATTCAAGGCTAGGTAATAGTAAATCTTTGAGTGTTTTGTTAGCCTGTCTGCCATAGCTGTACCGGTACCTATTAGCTCTGATGATAGCGAAGCTGCTCGATGTTGCGCCGAATACGCTTTATATGTGGTTGAAGGTGCGGCGGTCTGCTGTCACTGCTTAGAACTTGGTCCGGGCGGCAATGTAAAGTATGTGGACACGAAAAGGGCCGGTGAACTTCTAGATCGTTCGGGGCTCCAATTGCCCCGCGTGCCTAGCTTGAACACCGACCGCAAGGAAATTTTAACTATGAAAAAACCCTCTTTGGAAACCCATTACCCAATCCAGCAGGAAGGATTGTTGCTAGCCGGGCTAGGTCAAAGGCCAAAACTGGGAACGTTCAGCGAACCGGCGCCGTATCTGGTGACACCAAGCATGCTATCGAAGTCCGAAATCGAATCCTTGGGGCAGGAAGCAAAAGCCGACGATCTTCGGATGGTGGAAATTCTGGCCAAACAGGCCAAAACCCAAGTGGTCTAAACCGACAAAAATATGTAGACAAAAAGAAATGGCCCCAGCGATCAGTGACAGTGAAGGGGTCCAATTCCCCAAGCACGGCCACCTCTCGACAGGGCGCAGCAAAATTCTAAACAAAAAGAATCTTGCTAGCTAATTGGATACGGCACGATCTCACATCCTGATGTGCTCCACCTGCCACGTGTAAAGCTCACTCTGTAGCCAGCCTGTTTCTTCCAAGGCCTTGCTCTCGACCAGCTTCAATATGTCGGCCTCGGTCACCTCTACATGACGAACTTCGCAGATGCCGGTTTCGTTCGGCATTTACGATGGCATGTCTGGCATGCGCGGCGGGTGTTTTTAGCGATAGCGCTTTACAGTGATTTCAACCTGTCGGTAGACGGCACCACGCGCGTCAGGCGAATACCGTAGCGGTCGTTGACCAACACCACTTCGCCTTGTGCGACCACCGTGTCGTTGACCAGCAAATCCAAAGGTTCACCGGCGATGCGGTCAAGCTCGACCACGCTGCCTTGGGTCAGACGCATCAAGTCTTTGATTTTGATGTTGGTGCGACCCACTTCAATAGACAAATTGACTGAAATGTTTTGCAACACTTCAGGGTTGATGTTGCCGGGTTGCGAGACTTGAAATTCGTCCGACGTCGGGGACAGAGAATCGTCCTCGGGTTCTTGTTCCGGTGTGTCGTTGGTGGTGTCGTTCATGGTGTCATCCTGCCTTGTTAGTTGTGTCCGGGGACCAGTTGTTTCTCAATCCTTACCGCCACATTCGAGCCGCGTGTGCCGATATTCACTCCGAAGGAAGGCACACCATTGGCCATGAAATGCGCGAGTTCGGGTTTCTTGAAGAACAGCATGTCGCCTTCCTTCATGGTTTGCAAATGGTGTAAGGTGGTTTTGATTTTCCCCATCTCTACACGTATGTCGAGTTCGGAGTCGCCAACCGCGACCGCCAGGTCCTCGCGCCAAATCTTGTCGGACTCTTCGTTGCCGTCGCCCGAAGCCACGCGGTTGCGCAACAGGTCGCGCATGGGTTTGAGCGTGGCGTATGGGTAGACCAGATCG
>CANGCZ010000019.1 GCA_947452325.1 Comamonadaceae bacterium
GGCAGTCCCAAGTCGGCAAACAATTTGCCAGAGTTGATCAAATCGGTCATGCGGCCTTGGTTTTTAAACGGCTCGCGGGTGACGGTGGGGTAGTACAGCAACTGTTCGCTGACCATGTCGCCTAATAGTTCGTGCTTGGGCAACTCTTGCGTGAGGTAATCGTGGTAGGCCAATTCTTTCACCTCACGCACGCCGTGCACGATGATGACTTTTTCGAAACGCTCGTAGGTGTCCGGGTCGCGCACGATGCTGAGGTAGGGTGCCAAACCGGTGCCGGTGCCCAGCAAATACAAGTTTTTACCGGGCAGCAAGTAATCGATGAGCAAGGTGCCGGTGGGTTTGCGGCCAACACTGATTTTGTCGCCGACCTGTATGTGCTGCAAACGCGAGGTGAGCGGGCCGTCTTGCACCTTGATGCTGAGGAATTCCAAGTGTTCTTCGTAATTCGGGCTGACGATGCTGTAGGCGCGCAGCAAGGGTTTGCCGTCAACTTTCAATCCAATCATGGTGAAATGGCCGTTGGAGAAACGCAAAGCGGTGTCGCGCGTGGTGGTAAAACTGAACAAACGATCGGTCCAATGGTGAACTGTCAGGACGGTTTCTTCTAAGAATGCACTCATGGACGGGTCTGTTGAAAAGTCAAAAACGGGATTTTAGTTGACGGCATGCGGTGTGCCATGCTGTCAATACGAATAAGCAAATACATGAAAGCGCAGCAGTATGAAAAAACAATTTCAGACATTCGATGAAATCAAGGCCTGTGTCGGTCAAGACGTGGCAATCAGTGATTGGTTGACAGTCACGCAAACCCAGATAGACCAATTCGCAGTGGCTACCAACGACCACCAGTGGATCCATATTGACAAAGAAAAAGCCGCCGCAGGCCCTTTCGGCACCACCATTGCACATGGTTTTTTGACGCTGTCTTTGTTACCGAATTTTTTCGAATCAGCTTATGCCAACGCGCAAACCCGCATGGGCATCAATTACGGCTTGAACAAAGTGCGGTTTACCGCGCCGGTGCCGGTAGACAGTCGCTTGCGCGGGCATTTGCATTTGCTGGCTTGCGAAGACATAGAACCCAAAGGCATACAAATGACCTGGCGCGTGACGGTGGAGCGCGAAGGCAGCGACAAACCGGTGTGTGTGGCCGAGTCGTTGGTGCGCCACTACGCCTGAGTCGGCGTTTTTCAAGGCATGGCATAGCCTTGCTGGCGCCAGGCTTCGTACACCACCACCGCCACGGCGTTGGACAAATTCAGGCTGCGCTGCCCGGGCAACATGGGCAGGCGCAGCAAAGCATCGGGGTGGAAACTTTCTCTCAAACTGGCTGACATGCCTTGGGTTTCAGAGCCGAACACCAGCCAGTCGCCGGGTTGAAAACAAGCGTCTTGTAAGGACCGGGTTGCGCGGGTACTCAGGCCGAAACAGCGCAAGGCCTGAGGTTTTTCCGTTGCCAGAAATTGCGGCCAATCGGTGTGACGCTTGACCTTGGCGTACTCGTGGTAGTCGAGTCCGGCGCGGCGCATGCTTTTGTCATCCATTGAAAAACCCAGCGGCTCGATCAAGTGCAAAGCGCAGCCTGTGTTGGCGGCCAGGCGAATGATATTGCCGGTGTTGGGCGGTATTTCGGGTTGAACCAGGACGATATTGAACATGTGTTTCAGTGCTGAAAACCCCATTGTGTCTCTGAATCAGGCGCAGCTCTGGCGAGCACCACGCAGTTGACTTGGGCCGCTCCGGCAGACAACAAAGCCGAGGCGCAGACCGACAAAGTGCTGCCGGTGGTCATGACATCGTCAATCAGCAGCAGGCGACGGCCTGGGATGACTGATTGCATCAAAGGATTGACCGCGACCGAATGCAATAAATTGTTCAAGCGCGCCTGCCGGTCCAGCCCGGACTGCGGCACCGTATGGCACACCCGCCACAAAACATCATCATTGACACGGTGTCGGCAGAGTTGACGGGCCAGCAGCGCTGACTGGTTAAAGCCGCGCTCTCTCAAGCGTTCAGTCGACAACGGCACTGGAATCAGTTGATCGGATGTTGTGATCAATTGTTTGATCTGCGGCTGGCTCGCCATCACGCTGCCTAGAAAACGGCTCAGCGCCGGGTTGCTTTGGAATTTGAAATCGATGATGAGCTCACGCCAGGCTCGGGCGTAACCCACGGCGGCCAGGCACTGCGACCAAGGCGGCGGCTTGAGGTGGCAGTCAGGGCAAATATTTTGGGCCGCTGGCAGCGCGCACAGCAAACAGCGTTTTTCGGTTTTGAAATGCCTAGACAGGCAGGCCTCGCACCAGACGTTGTGACACCAAGAGTCGCAAAGACGACAAACGCTGGCGCGCGTTCTGGCTGTTAAAAATGGAAAGGCTTTCAAGGGGGACCAACTTGGTTATGCTCGGCGGCGGATGGCCTGGCCGTCAATGTAGAAACCTAACCCACCTATGTCTGTGAGCGACTCACCTGTGAAAAGTGATGCATTGCCGCCGCTGGATGCGACGGCGGCAGACTTGGTTGCGCGCAAAACCAGTGCCTGCGCAGGGTTTTGGCTGCAGGACGAAGTGGCCACCCGCATGGCTCAGCGACTGCCATTGATCAAGCAGGCGCCAAGGAGTTGGCTGGATTGGCAACCCATGACGGGAGGTCTGGCTGCAGGTGCTTTGGTGCAAACGGTATACCCCAAGGCCGATGGCGTTGTCTACCAACCGCATTCGCCGGATTTGCAATGGGTTGAACGCGCGCAAAAAACACCTTGGTGGCGCAGGTGGCGCCGCCCTGCCGTGACCTACACCAGCCAAGCCTTGGAACAGGCCGAGATGGTCTGGTGCAATATGTTGCTACACCAGCATCCCCGGCCACTTGCGTTGATGAAGTCCTGGAGTCAGTCACTGTTGCCGCAAGGCTTTGTGATGTTTTCCTGTCTCGGACCGGACAGTTTGAAAGAGCTGCGCTCGCTCTATGCGGACTTGCAGTGGCCGCCGCCCCACCACAGCTTTACTGACATGCACGACTGGGGCGATATGTTGCTGCAAGCAGGTTTTGGTCAACCGGTGATGGACATGGAGCGCATCACCTTGACGTACGCATCTGCACAAGAGGCTTTGAATGATTTGCGTGCCTGGGGCCGCAATTTGCATCCGCAGCGCTTTGCGGGTCTGCGCGGTCGGGCCTGGCGGGAACAACTCTGTGCAGCGATGAATCGCCGGTTGGCATCTGCCTCACATGCAGGCCGTTTGGTGTTGAGCTTTGAAATCATTTACGGTCATGCTTTCAAATCGGCGGTTTCAAGTCCCGTCAAGCCGGAAACCCGGGTGCTGTTGCAGGACATGAAGCAAATGCTTCAAGACAACAAGACCAACCCCAACAAGCCTTGAGCCATGGTTTTTCTTTGCTGCCTGCAAAGTCTTTGCCTCGAAGGGTTAAGCAAGCTTGGTGTCAGGCTCAGTCGCGGTCCCAGTTGCTACAATCACGGGGTTAAGCACATGAATTTCCCTGTTGAATCTTTATTATCATGATGAACCACATTCACAACAAACTGCAAACGGCCCTTTTGGCACTCGCGGCCTACGGCACCACTGCCGCATGGGCTGTCAACGATCTGCCAGGCGGCCCTGCTGTCAGGCAACTCAATCTGCATCCCCCTGTTACCAAGATCGCCGAAGAACAAGTCTGGTTGCATTGGTTCATGTTGATCATTTGTACTGTCATTTTTGTGGCGGTCTTCGGCGTCATGTTCTATTCCATTTGGAAGCACCGCAAATCGGTAGGCCACAAGGCCGCCAACTTCCACGAATCAGTCAAAGTGGAAATCGCTTGGACCATCGTGCCTTTTGTGATTGTTATTTTGATGGCCTTGCCCGCTACCAAAGCGGTGGTTGCCAGCAAAGACACCTCTAACGCCGACCTCACCATCAAAGCCACGGGTTACCAGTGGAAATGGGGTTATGACTACATCAAGGGCGAAGGCGAAGGCATTGGTTTCATCTCCACTTTAGACAACGCACAGCGCGAAATGTCCAACTCCGGCAAGCCTGCGCCGACAGACGATTACCTGTTGAAAGTGGACAATCCCTTGGTTGTCCCGGTGGGCAAAAAAATCCGCATCATCACCACCTCCAATGACGTCATCCACTCGTTCGCTGTCAATTCATTTGGTATCAAGCAAGATGCGATTCCAGGTTTTGTTCGCGACACTTGGTTCCGCGCTGAAAAAACCGGTGACTTCCATGGCCAATGCCAGGAGTTGTGCGGCAAAGAGCACGCTTACATGCCCATTCATGTGAAAGTATTGAGCGCCGAAGACTACACCGCATGGGTGGCCGCAGAAAACAAAAAACTCGCCGCCAAACAAGACGATCCTGCCAAGGTCTGGACTTTGGCCGAACTGACGCAAAAAGGCGAAAAAATCTACACCGCTAACTGCCAGGCCTGTCACCAGGCCAACGGCAAGGGCGCCGGCCCGATCAAACCGTTGGATGGTGCTGCCGTTGTTCTCGATGCCGACATCACCAAACAGATCAAGGTGCTGCTCAATGGCCAAAATAACGCCATGCCGTCATGGAAGCAGTTAAGCGATTCTGAAATTGCAGCCGTGATCAGTTTCACCAAAAACAACTGGTCCAACAAAACCGGTCAGATGGTTCAGCCTGCCGATGTGCACGCAGCCCGCCAATAAATACCCAGCTATCTAAGGAACACATATGAGCGCAGTTCTTGATCCCCACGGCCACGGTGCAACAGACCACGACCACCATGACCACCACGGTGCACCGCACGGCTGGAAACGCTGGGTGTATGCCACCAACCACAAAGACATAGGCACGTTGTATTTGCTGTTTGCCTTCACCATGCTGATCATCGGCGGCATCCTGGCCTTGTTGATCCGCGCCGAGTTGTTCCAACCCGGCTTACAGTTTGTCAACCCTGAATTGTTCAATCAATTCACCACCATGCACGGTTTGATCATGGTGTTCGGCGCCATCATGCCGGCGTTTGTCGGTTTTGCTAACTGGATGATTCCATTGCAAATCGGCGCGGCTGACATGGCTTTTGCCCGCATGAACAACTTCAGCTTCTGGCTGATGATTCCTGCTGCCTTGATGCTGGCGGGTTCGTTCTTCATGCCCGGCGGCGCACCTGCTGCCGGCTGGACGATTTACGCACCGCTGACCTTGCAAATGGGCCCCTCCATGGATGCAGCCATTTTTGCGTTGCACTTGCTAGGCGCGAGCTCCATCATGGGTTCGATCAACATCATCGTCACCATTTTGAACATGCGTGCCCCCGGCATGACACTCATGAAAATGCCCATGTTCGTTTGGACATGGTTGATCACTGCTTATTTGTTGATTGCCGTCATGCCTGTGCTGGCCGGCGCCATCACCATGACGCTGACAGACCGCCATTTCGGCACCACCTTCTTCAACCCTGCCGGTGGCGGTGACCCTGTGATGTACCAGCACATTTTCTGGTTCTTCGGCCACCCCGAGGTGTACATCATGATTTTGCCGGCCTTCGGTATCATCAGCCAGATCGTCCCTGCGTTTTCCCGCAAGAAATTGTTTGGCTACGCCTCTATGGTGTATGCCACTTCTTCCATTGCGATTTTGTCTTTCATCGTGTGGGCGCACCACATGTACACCACCGGCATGCCGGTCACGGGCCAGTTGTTCTTTATGTATGCCACCATGCTGATCTCGGTGCCCACCGGTGTGAAAGTCTTTAACTGGATCGCCACCATGTGGCGCGGTTCCATGACTTTTGAAACCCCTATGCTGTTTGCCGTAGGCTTCATTTTTGTGTTCACCATGGGCGGTTTCACCGGACTGATCTTGTCCATGGCGCCTATCGACTTGCAATTGCAAGACGGCTATTACGTTGTGGCCCACTTCCATTACGTTCTGGTGGCGGGTTCTTTGTTCACCATGTTCGCTGGTTATTACTACTGGTCGCCCAAATGGACTGGTGTGATGTACAACGAAACACGAGGAAAAATCCACTTCTGGTGGACCCTGATTTCATTCAACGTCACTTTCTTCCCCATGCACTTCCTGGGACTCGCCGGTATGCCGCGTCGTTACGCTGATTACCCGATGCAGTTTGCTGATTTCAATGCCTTGGCTTCGGTCGGTGCGTTCGCATTCGGATTTGCACAAGTGTTCTTCTTCCTGTTCATCGTGTTGCCCACCATGCGTGGCAAAGGCGAACCGGCGCCTCAGCGTCCTTGGGAAGCTGCCGAAGGCCTGGAGTGGGAAGTGCCATCTCCTGCACCTTTCCACACATTTGAAACACCGCCTAAGCTCAATCACGATGCCACCCGCATCGTTGCCTGAGACCGGTCGCTGAACCTTGACCATGACACCTGTACAGAAAAAAAATAACCTGAAGTTGGGGCTGATACTGGCCTCAACTGCGGTGGTGTTTTTTCTGGGCATATTGGCCAAAATCGCTTTTCTCACTCACGGCTGACCATGTCCCTGACCCTTAGGCTTGACAACTTGCGCATGTTGCGAAAATTGGCCATCGTCGCCGTTGGCATGTTCGGTTTCGGCTATGCCTTGGTACCCATGTACAAGGCCATTTGTGAGATCACCGGTGTGAATATCCTGGCTTTGGGTGAAAAAGAATTGCCGGGCTCGTCCAATGCGCGTTTGACAGAAATCAAAAATACCCAGATCGATGCGACCCGCACTATCACGGTAGAGTTTGATGCCAATACCCGTGGTCCGTGGCACTTCAAGCCCATGCAAAATTCGGTGCAAGTTCACCCTGGTGAGTTAACCACGGTCATGTACGAGTTTCAAAATGTGCAAGACCGCACCATGTCTGCCCAAGCCATTCCCAGTTATGCGCCGCACGAGGCGGCTGCATATTTCAATAAGGTCGAATGTTTTTGTTTTAACCAGTACACACTGGCACCGGGTGAGAAAAAGCAGTGGCCTGTGGTGTTTGTGGTTGATTCCAAATTGTCCAAAAACGTGAACACCATCACGTTGTCATATACGTTTTTTGAAGTCGGTAGTAAAACGCCAGCCGCCCCGGCGGGCACGGTGTCTGCTGTCAAGGCCAGCGAGGCCGGCGTATGAGCACCAAACCGACCGTCGTGTTGGATAAACCTTTGCAAGTGAAAAGACCTTTGTGGCGTTCTATCGTTGCGGTGTCTTGGTCTTTCATCGGTATCCGAAAAAACAGTGAATTTCAAGAAGACTTGACGCACATCACGCCCTTGCACATTCTGGGTGTGGGTTTTGTGGCAGGTTTGTTGTTTGTGATCGGATTGATTGTTCTGGTCAATCTGGTGGTTGCGAAATAAAAGGAGTTGAGATGAGCAGCACATCCCATGGCGTCAAGCCTTATTACTTTGTCCCTGAGCCTTCACGCCACCCGGCTACGGCCGCACTGGGATTGTTTTTTGTCATCCTGGGTGCCAGTCAGTGGGTCAATGATGTCAGTTGGGGCAAGTATTCCCTGTTACTGGGCTTTGCCATCTGGTTGACCGTGTTGTTCCAGTGGTTCAGTGAATCAATTCATGAAAGTGAATCCGGTCAGTATGGTCGCAAGATTGAACTGTCATTCCGTTGGAGCATGAGTTGGTTCATCTTTTCCGAAGTGATGTTCTTCGGTGCGTTTTTCTCCGCCTTGTGGTGGGCCCGCGTTCACTCTGTTCCCATGCTGGGCAACCTCGAAAACTCCTTGCTGTGGCCCGGGTTCAAAGCCGCGTGGCCCAGTGTGGTGGCCGGCGCTACCGCTTCGCCCGCTGGCATCATTGAGCCGTTCCAGACCATGACGCCGTTTTGGTTGCCCACCATCAACACAGCTTTGCTGTTGAGTTCAGGTGTGACCTTGACAATTGCACACCATGCGCTATTGGAAAACCAGCGTTCCAAAACCATTCAATTCATGTGGCTGACTGTGTTGTTGGGCGTGGTCTTCTTGGGCGTGCAAGGCTATGAATATTTCCACGCCTACCATGAGATGAATTTGAAGTTGAGTTCTGGCGTTTATGGATCCACCTTTTTCATGCTGACCGGTTTTCACGGTTTCCACGTGTTTGTCGGCATGCTGATGCTGTTGTTCATTACTTTGCGTTTGCAAAAAGGACATTTCACCGCGGACCGTCATTTCGGTTTTGAAGGCGCTGCCTGGTACTGGCACTTTGTCGACGTGGTCTGGCTGGGTTTGTACATCCTGGTCTACTGGCTCTGATTCCAGCCACAAGAAAAAGGGCCGCAAATGCGGCCTTTTTCTTTCAAGGCGTGCACTCAGGCTTAAGCCGGATTCAATGGAATGCCCGTAGGCTGAAGCCAACCCATCTTCCAAGACAGCAAAATGCAAATAAACAAGATAACGGAGAAGCCTACCCTGAAGGCCAGTGCCCGCATCATGCGACTGGATTTGGGCGCATCTTCAGCATCGCCGCGCATCATGAAGAAAAATGCGGTTGAAAGAGCAGCCAATATGCCCAAAAACCCGACAGCTATCAAAATGTTCATGGCTCTGATTATCCTGTGAATCCAAAACCTGCATTCGCCGTGGGTAAGCAATCGCCCTTGCGACCTTACCTGGTATTCATCTCGGCGTTGTTGCTCGCCGTGTTGACCGCCCGATTAGGTGTGTGGCAACTTGGCAGAGCAGATGAAAAACTGGCCTTGTTGCAAGCGGCACGGACTCAGGCTGCGCTGCCTGTTTTGAAAGCTGTTGATTTATGGGAGCAGCCTTCGCTATGGCAGCAAGTGCACCGATCCGTAGAATTGAGTGGCCACTGGTTGCCAGACAAAACCATTTACTTAGATAACCGCGTCCACCATGGGCAATCAGGTTTTTGGGTCATGACACCGTTTCGCTGGTCTTCCGGCCAAGTCGTGTGGGTGCAGCGTGGTTGGGTGCCTCGCGACCCGGTGAATGCAGAAAAGGCCGCGCCAGTGCAAACCCCTGATCAATCGGTCAGCATCACAGCGCGAATCACAGCAGGCCTTTCGCACATGGTTGAATTGAAAAAACCTGATACTCAGACAGTAACAGGCTCTGGATTGAGAATTCAAGCCAATTTGGATTTGACCCAGATGCAAGCCCTGGTCGGCGAGCAAGTCAATGCCGTGGTGATGCAAACCGATGCAGACAGCGAGGGTTTGCGCAGAGACTGGGTGCTGGTCGGCGTAGACCCTGATAAAAACAAAGCCTATGCCGTGCAATGGTTTGGTTTGAGCGCATTGGTGACGTTGCTGTATGTTTGGTTTCAATGGATAGGACCGCTTTTTCATGCAAGACAAAGATAAACACATGCCGCCTAAAGCATTGGGATTGACGGTTTACGAACTACCCGATCCTGCGAGCGTCGCAGACCAGGATGCGAACAGAACCGCAGGCGGTCGCTTGCGCATGTTGTTGGTGATGTTGATTTGTGCCGCCCCTGTGCTTGCTTCATACTTGACCTATTACGTGATCAAGCCTCAGAGCTTGCGTAATTTTGGCGAGTTGATACAACCGGTCAAAGCCATTCCCTCCTTATCTGCCACAGATTTGAACGGTCAGCCGGTTGAGTTGCAGCGTTTGAAAGGCCAGTGGTTGCTCATCAGTGTGTCTTCCGCTGTTTGCCCCCCTGATTGTCAAAAGAATTTGTTGCTTCAAAGACAAATCCGCGCTTCACTCGGGCGCGAGAAGGACCGCACCGACTGGGTCTGGCTGATCACAGATGACGCACCGGTAGACGCCGGTTTGCAAGCCGGTCTGACGGATGCCGTCGTCTTGCGCGTGCCGCAAGCGCAACTCGCGCAATGGTTAAGCCCGGCGGCCGGTCACGAATTGAACGAGCATTTTTACCTGGTCGACCCCCGGGGTGATTGGATGATGCGTTTTCCTGCTGGCTTGGACATGGAGCGTGCCAGTGCCCTGAAAAAAGACTGGGAGCGCTTGTTAAGAGCCAGTGTGTCTTGGGACCGACCAGGCCGTTAAATCGCATGAATGAAATCAGTCTTTTCAATACAGCGCCTTTGATCCAACTGCTTTGCGGTGTGGTGATATTGGCGGCCGCGCCATTGTCCTGGGTATGGATGAAAAACAGGCACAGCCAAGTCACGCGGCGTATACGCCAACTCACTTTGATTGTTTTGTTTTTGACCTTCGATCTGGTCTTGTTCGGTGCATTCACCCGTTTGAGTGATTCCGGGCTGGGTTGCCCGGACTGGCCGGGTTGCTACGGGCATGCCACCCCGGTCGGTGCATCTGCTGCCATTGAATCAGCCCAAGAGGCCATGCCTAGCGGTCCTGTGACTTGGAAAAAATCCTGGATAGAAATGATTCACCGCTATCTGGCCATGCTGGTCGGTGTGCTCATACTCACCTTGGCAGCTTTTTCATGGCGCACTGAGCGCAGCTTGTGGGGATGGCCGTCACTGACACTTTTGTGGGTCTGCGTGCAAGGCGCATTCGGTGCGTTCACGGTTACCATGAAGTTATTTCCTTTGATTGTCACCATGCACTTGCTCGGCGGCATGGTCTTGCTGGTGTTGTTGCTGGTGCAACTGCTGCGGCAACGGCACGTTCCCGCTGCGGGCGAGCAGCGCGACTTACCTGTCGGTATTTATGTGCTTTCATGTGTCGGCTTTGTGAGTGTGTGGATGCAAACGGGTTTGGGTGCTTGGGTCAGTAGCAACTATGCGGTACTGGCTTGCGATACTTACCCGCTGTGTCAAAACAGTTGGTGGCCTGACATGAACATGGACAAAGCGTTTGAGCTGTGGCGTGGCTTGGGCTTGGATGCCCAAGGCCAGGCCTTGCCGTTTCAGGCATTAACGGCCATTCACATGGTGCACCGTTGGCATGCGCTCATACCTGCCGTGTTGTTGTTGGTCGTGGCGCTCAATTGGTCGCGCTGCGGTCTGGTCAAGCAAGCCCGCTTGCTGGTGTTGCTGCTTTTCATACAGTTCGCCACAGGCATATCCAACGCCGTGCTCGGTTGGCCTTTGTTAGCCGCTTTGATGCACACGGGAACCGCTGCAGCATTGCTGTTGCTGCTGACCTGGGTGCTGACTACCAGCAGTCCGCGCCATTCGCGACGTATTGCTGCTACTTTCAACAGACACATGCTATGAAAAAGCTTTCCCAGTATTTGCCTTTGCGTTGGCAACAGTTCAATGCCTTGACCAAGCCCAGGGTGATTCAGTTGATTGTGTTTTGCGCCCTGATCGGCATGGTGCTGGCTGTACCCGGCGTACCCGGACTGGCCGATGTCAAGCTGGCTGCCATTGCCTGTCTGGGGATCTGGCTGGTGTCTGGTGCAGCCGCTGCTTTCAATTGCATCGTGGAGCAGGCCATAGACGCGCGCATGAAACGCACCGCCTGGCGCCCGACTGCCAAGGGTGAACTCACTGACCGCGACACCTTGATTTTTTCTGCGGCGTTGTGCCTCATGGGTTCGGTCATTTTGTATGTCTGGGTCAACCCGTTGACCATGTGGCTGACCTTTGCCACCTTTGTCGGTTATGCAGTGATTTACACGGTGATACTCAAACCTTTGACGCCGCAAAACATCGTCATCGGCGGTGCATCTGGCGCCATGCCACCGGTGCTGGGTTGGGCAGCCATGACTGGCGAGGTAGGACCCGAGGCGTTGATTTTGTTCCTGATTATTTTTCTGTGGACACCACCGCATTTCTGGGCGCTGGCGCTTTACCGCGTTGAGGATTACCGCAAATCAGGTCTGCCCATGTTGCCCGTCACGCATGGCAATGCGTTCACCCGTTTGCAAATTTGGCTCTACACGATTGTGTTGTTCGCTGCCTGTCTCATGCCATTTATTTATCGCATGAGCGGATGGTTTTATCTGGCCAGTGCCGTAGTGCTCAGCCTGATGTTTTGCTGGTACGGCTGGGCGCTATGGCGTGAATACTCGGACGAACTCGCCCGCAAGACATTCAAGTTTTCATTGGTGCATTTGAGTCTGTTGTTTGCAGCCTTTCTCATTGACCATTACATCCCCGGAAATTAAAAATGTGTGTTTGGCGTTTGGGTTTGTATTTGTTACTGGCTGTACTGATGGCGTGCACGCCTGACAAGCCTGTATTTAAAGCCATTGATTTGACGGGCGCAGATTACGCACTCGGTTTTGAGTTGCCGGACCAGAACGGTCAAAAACGCACATTGGCAGATTTCAAAGGCAAGGTGGTTGTGGTGTTTTTCGGCTACACCCAATGCCCTGATTTTTGTCCCACCACTTTGAGCGAATGGGTGCAGGTCAAGCAGGCCTTGGCTGGTAAGGGCGATTTGCTGCAAGCGGTGTTCATTACTTTGGATCCCGAAAGAGACACGCCTGAATTGCTCAAAGCCTACATGGCCAACTTTGACGCATCTTTTTTGGCCTTGGTGCCGCCTTTGCAAGACCTGCCAGCGCTGGCTAAAAGTTTCAAGATTTACTACAAAAAAGTGGCTTCAAGTTCAGGCGATTCTTACACCATGGACCACAGCGCAGGCACCTATGTATACGACACCAGTGGTCGTTTGCGCTTGTACGCTCGTTATGGTTTAGGACCGGCGGCGCTGGCCGAGGATATTGGACAGTTGTTGAAATAAAAAACCGCTTGAGGCCGTGGCCTGCAAGCGGTGGGTATGTTGCTGACGCTTAATCAAGCGTAGTCGAGCAAAGCGGCTTTCATTTTTTTCATGGCTGCGACTTCAATTTGGCGGATGCGCTCTGCACTCACGCCGTATTCCGCAGCGAGTTCGTGCAATGTCATACCGCCTGAGTTGTCATCGTTCACCTTGAGCCAGCGCTCTTCAACAATGCGCCGGCTGCGCTCATCCAAAACCTCTAAGGCTTGTGAGATGCCGTCACTCGACAACATGTCGCGCTGATGCGCTTCAATCATGGCGGTTGGTTCGTGGTGCGTGTCTGCCAGATAGGCAATCGGGCCGAAAGCCTCTTCACGGTCGTCACTGGATGCAGGGTCAAGCAAGACATCGCCACCGGCCATGCGCGCTTCCATCTCCATCACTTCTTCTCGTTTGACATTGAGTTGCTTGGCCACAGTGTCGATTTGTGTTTCGCTCAAAGTGTTTTTCAAGGCTGCTTCGTGGTCTTCACCCGCGTCGGCGCGAAAACCCTGCTTGAGTGAGCGCAGATTGAAAAAGAGTTTGCGTTGCGCTTTGGTGGTGGCCAGTTTCACCATGCGCCAGTTTTTGATGATGTATTCGTGGATTTCCGCCTTGATCCAATGCATGGCATAACTGACCAGGCGCACACCGTGCTCGGGGTCAAAGCGCTTGACCGCCTTCATCAAACCCACGTTGCCTTCTTGGATCAAATCGGCATGCGGTAAGCCATAACCGGCATATTGTCGTGAAATCGATACAACCAACCGCAAGTGCGACAAAATCAATTTGCCTGCAGCTTCTAAGTCATTGTTTTCTTTCAGTTTTTTTGCGAATTCCTGCTCTTGTTCCAAGGTCAGCATCGGCAAGCGATTGACCGCAGAAATATAAGCATCCAGGTTGCCCAAAGGCGGTAAAACCGCCCAGGGATTGGGTGTCAAAGAGGACTTGAACGGAACTGAAACTGCAAGAGAGGTCATGTCATTTTCCTTGTCGTACCAGCGACAAGGGCATTTTAGCACTCTTGGCGCGCGAGTGCTAATTGATCTGGGGCAACACTTTTCTTCGGTTTAACCATATATTCTTTTGATGAATATTCAATCTTAAAATAAATAATAAGATTTAAATAAATGAATGAAATTAGATTTTAAAAGCTTATTAATGCTTTAAAGTGCGAACCATCTATTCATTGTGCAGGAGTCTGAGATGCCAAAAGCTGATCCAACTGACAAACTGCTTAAGCGCAAACAAAACGCTCATTCAATCGGTATGTGTAGCCCAATCAAGCTCACAAAATCACGCCGAAGAAATACGCCTCATGGATTTTTAAAAAATATAGCATTACTTTCTTTGCTGACCATGGCTGTTACTCAGGCGCTGGCAGAACCGGCAGGCGGGCAAGTGGTCAAAGGCCAAGCGCAAATCAACCAGACCGGCGCTTCTGGCGCAACCACTACCACCATCAAGCAAAGCACACCTCAGGTTTCCATCAATTGGCAAAGCTTCAATGTCGGCGAGAAAGAGCGGGTGAATTTCATACAGCCGGACGCGTCTTCGCTGGCCATCAACCGCGTTTTGAGCAGCCAAGGTTCAAACATTCTGGGAAAAATAGATGCCAACGGTCAAATCTGGTTGATCAACCCGAACGGCATCATGTTCGGCAAAAACGCCCAAGTCAATGTGGGTGGCTTGGTCGCTTCCACTTTGGACACAGCCAATCCGGGCAGTTTGACGGGCTGGCAAAGGTTCACTGGCAGCAGCAGTGCTGCTGTGACCAATA
>CANGCZ010000020.1 GCA_947452325.1 Comamonadaceae bacterium
CAGACCAGGGGTCGGACCAGCCATTTTCAGCGGAATTTTCGGCTCGTAACAATGCAGCTATCGCGCTGGCTACCGCCTGCTGCGTTGACACGGTTGGCTGATCAAACAATACCGCTTTTTCACGTTCAATCAAGCCGGTATCCAGCTGCGCTTGTGCAAAAGAGTCTGTGCGGATCACATGCCGGATAAATGCCACATTGTTTTGCACACCGACAATATGCAATTGCGCCAGTGCCACATCCAATCTGGCCAGCGCTTGCTCGCGGGTTTCTCCATGCACAATCAGCTTGGCGATCATCGAGTCGTAATACGGGCTGATGCTGTCACCTTCTCGCACACCGCTGTCCAACCGCACTGGGGACACCGTGAAATGGCTGGCTGAAGGTGAACCCATGACTTGCAACTTGCCGATGGCTGGCAGGAAATCGTTGTCCGGCGTTTCGGCACAAATCCGCGCTTCAATCGCGTGCCCATGTACGGTCACTTGCGCTTGGGTCAATGGCAAGGGCTCGCCGCTGGCGATACGCAACTGCCATTCCACCAGATCCAGACCGGTGACGGCTTCTGTGACCGGGTGCTCGACCTGCAAGCGGGTGTTCATTTCCATGAAGAAAAAATCCATGCCGCGCTCTGACTGCTCGACGATGAATTCCACCGTACCTGCGCCCACATAGTTCACTGCCTTGGCAGCCGCGACGGCTGCAGCACCCATGCGCTCGCGCATGTCCTGCGTCAAACCCGGCGCGGGAGATTCTTCCAATACCTTTTGGTGCCTGCGTTGCACTGAACAATCACGCTCATGCAAATGGATCAGGTTGCCGTGGCTGTCGCCGAACACTTGTATTTCAATGTGGCGCGGGCGTTGCACGTATTTTTCAATCAATACCGCGTCATCACCGAAACTGTTTTTCGCTTCGCGCTGACATGAAGCCAAGGCCTCGGCAAAATCACTTTCCTTGTGCACGATGCGCATGCCTTTGCCGCCGCCGCCCGCACTGGCTTTGATCAACACCGGAAAACCCATGCGTATTGCTTCACTCGCCAACAATGCAGGGGATTGATCAGCCCCGTGGTAGCCGGGCACCAAGGGGACACTGGCTTTTTCCATCAATTGTTTGGAGGCCGCTTTGAGCCCCATGGCTTCAATGGCAGCCACACCGGGACCGATGAATACCAAACCTGCTTTGGCACATGCATTGGCAAAATCTGCGTTTTCACTCAAAAAACCATAACCGGGATGCACCGCTTGCGCACCGGTTTGCAATGCCGCATCCAGTATGCGCTGCCATTGCAAATAACTGTCTTGCACCGCGGACCCGCCTATGTGCACGGCTTCGTCGCAAGCTTGCACATGGGCAGACTGCGCATCAGCGTCGGAATACACGGCAACAGTGCGCACACCCATGCGCTTAGCAGTGGCGGCGACGCGGCAAGCGATCTCGCCCCGGTTGGCAATCAGTATTTTGTGGAACATGGCATCAGTAGCGCTTGGCCACTTCTTCAAGCATCACTTCGGTGGCACCGCCGCCGATGGCCAGCACCCGCGCATCTCGCCAGAGGCGCTCGATAGGTGCTTCACGCATATAGCCCATGCCGCCCCAGAATTGCAAACAACCGCCAACCACTTCATTCACCAAATCGCCGGTCAAAGCTTTGAGCATGGACACTTCCTGCACGATGTCATGGTCTTGCGTGACCGACCAGGCGCAGTGGTACATGAACTGGCGCGCCGAGCGGGTTTTGGCATCCAACATGGCGATGCGCTGACGGATGTGTTGCATCTCCCACAAGCTTTTGCCGAAGGCCTGGCGCTGACGTACATAGTCCAGCGTGAGTTCAATCGCGCGCTGGCAATGACCAATGGCCATGGCTGCCAGTGCAATGCGTTCGGTTTGCAAATTTTTCATCAACGCGTAAAAGCCTTTGTCTTGCTCGCCCAGCAAAGCTTCAGGACCGAGTCGCACGTTGTCCAACACCAGTTCTGCGGTGTCAGAACACAACCAGCCGGTTTTGTCCAATGAACGTCCCACACTGAAACCCGGCGTGCCTTTTTCCACGATGAACATGGACATTTGGTGTTTGCCGACACCGGTCTTGGCTGCGACGAAATAGACGTTCGCATGCACGCCGTTGGTGATGAACAGTTTGGTGCCGTTGAGCACCCAGCCGTCGCCCTCGCGTTTGGCGGTGCTGCGCATGCCGGACAAGTCCGAGCCTGCGCCGGGCTCGGTCATGGCGACCGCGCTGATGGTTTCGCCGGTGATGATGCGCGGCATGTACTTGGCTTTTTGCGCTGCCGTGCCTGCATGGTGCAGATGCGGACTGGCCATATCGGTATGCACCAGCACGCTGACAATGAAACCGGCATAAGTGGATTGCGACAATGCTTCGGCAAATACCAGATTGGTCAATGCATCGGCTTCGGCACCGCCGTATTCGCTCTCATACATCAAACCGAAAAATCCAGCCTCGCCCATTTTGCGCAAGACTTCACGCGGCACCTTGCCTGCTTTTTCCCATTCCAAACCATAGGGCTCAACTTCGCGTTCTAAAAAACGCGCCATCTGGTCGCGCAGTGTTTGGTGTTCGGGTAAATGGTAGATATGGTTCATGGTGGTTGTCTCAAAAATCACATGCGGAAAACACCGAAACGGGTGTCGGGGATAGGGGCATTCAATGATGCGGACAAAGCCAGGGCCAGCACCTGGCGCGTGTCTGCCGGGTCAATCACACCGTCGTCCCACAAGCGGGCGCTGGCGTAATAAGGATGGGATTGGTGGGCAAATTGATCGAGTAGAGGTTGTTTGAATTTGGCTTCTTCGTCAGCACTCCAACTGCCGCCCTTGGCTTCAATGCCGTCTCGCTTGACGGTTGCCAACACGCTGGCCGCCTGCTCTCCGCCCATGACGCAAATACGCGCGTTCGGCCACATCCACAAAAAACGCGGGTTGAATGCGCGGCCGCACATGCCGTAATTACCTGCGCCGTAACTGCCGCCGATGATGAGGGTGAATTTAGGCACTTGCGCGGCGGCCACAGCGGTGACCATCTTGGCACCGTGTCTGGCAATGCCTTCGTTTTCGTATTTACGACCGACCATGAAACCGGTGATGTTTTGCAAAAACACGAGCGGGATTTTTCGCTGGCAGCACAATTCAATAAAGTGCGCGCCCTTTTGCGCCGATTCGGAAAACAACACGCCGTTGTTGGCCACGATGCCGACCGGCATACCTTCGATGTGTGCGAAACCACACACCAAGGTGCTGCCAAAGCGGGCTTTGAACTCGTGAAATTCAGAGCCGTCAACCACCCGCGCAATGATGTCGCGCACGTCATAAGGCTTGCGCGTGTCCACAGGTATCACGCCGTAAATCTCTTGCGGGTCGTACAAAGGTCCACGTGCCGGAATAACCGCCGTGTCAAATGTTTTGCGATGGTTCAAGCGCGACACGGCTTGACGCGCTAACGCCAGTGCATGTGCGTCGTTGTCTGCCAAGTGATCAGCCACGCCGGACAAACGCGTGTGCACATCGCCGCCGCCTAAGTCTTCGGCGCTGACGATCTCACCAATCGCGGCTTTGACCAAGGGCGGGCCGCCTAAAAAGATGGTGCCCTGGTTTTTAACGATGATGGTTTCATCGCTCATTGCAGGTACGTACGCACCGCCCGCTGTGCAACTGCCCATGACGACTGCGATTTGCGCAATGCCTTGCGCGCTCATATTGGCCTGGTTGTAAAAAATGCGGCCGAAATGTTCTTTGTCAGGAAACACGTCGTCCTGGTTTGGCAAGTTCGCACCACCTGAATCCACCAGATAAATACACGGTAAATGGTTTTGCTGCGCGATCTCTTGCGCACGCAAATGTTTTTTCACCGTCATCGGGTAATAGGTGCCGCCTTTAACCGTGGCATCGTTGCAGACGATCACGCAATCAACGCCGCTTACGCGGCCTATGCCAGCGATCACGCCAGCCCCTGGCGCATCCCCGTTGTACATGCCGTGCGCAGCCAAGGGACTGAACTCTAAAAACGGGGTGCCGGGATCAAGCAGCATGGCCACGCGTTCGCGCGGCGGCAACTTGCCGCGCGCCACGTGTTTGGCACGCGCGGCCTCACCGCCGCCTTGTGCGCTCAGCGCCATTTGCACGCGCAGGTCTTCGACCGCAGCCTGCATGGCCTGTGCATTGGCAATGAACGCCGCCGAGCGTGTCGACAAGGAAGAAGTGAGAACACTCATGCGATATCAGTCTCAGATCAATTCAAGCGCCATGGCCGTGCCTTCGCCGCCGCCGATACACAAAGTCGCCAGGCCTTTTTTCAAGCCACGCGCCTGCAATGCATGCAATAAAGTGACGATGATGCGCGCGCCTGATGCGCCAATCGGGTGACCCAAAGCGCAGGCGCCGCCATTGACATTGACAATGTCGTGCGGCACTTTGAGTTCGTGCATCAGTGCCATGGGCACCACGGCAAACGCTTCGTTGACTTCCCACAATTGCACATCGCTGACTTTCCAGCCTGCTTTGGCCAGCGCTTGCTGCGTTGCACCAACTGGGGCAGTGGTGAACCATTCAGGTTCTTGCGCGAATGTGGCGTGGCTGACCACGCGAGCCAATGGCGTGCAGCCCATTTTTTTGGCAGTGCTCTCACGCATCATCACCAGCGCAGCCGCACCGTCATTGATGGATGAACTGGATGCAGCGGTGATGGTGCCGTCTTTTTTGAACGCTGGCTTCAAGCTGGTGACTTTGTCCAGCTTGACTTTGCCAGGACCTTCATCCACGGTCACCACGCGCTCGCCGCTGCGATCTTTCACTGTGACAGCTGCGATTTCTTTGCTGAACGCACCATTGGCTGTGGCGTCTTTGGCGCGTTGCACACTGCTCATGGCGAAATGGTCTTGCGCTTCGCGGGTGAACTTGTACTTGGCCGCACAGTCTTCGCCAAATGTGCCCATGGAACGACCGGCTTCGTAAGCATCCTCCAAACCGTCCAACATCATGTGGTCATAAATTTTGTCGTGGCCCATGCGGTAACCGCCGCGGCCTTTCAACATCAAATACGGTGCATTCGTCATGCTTTCCATGCCGCCTGCCACCATCACATCTTGGGAACCGGCACTCAGAATGTCGTGCGCAAACATGGCGGCACGCATGCCGGAGCCGCACATTTTGGACAAAGTGACGGCGCCTGCGCTTTTGGGCAAACCACCTTTGAACGCCGCTTGACGCGCCGGGGCCTGGCCTTGTCCGGCCATCAAGCAATTGCCAAACAACACCTCGGTCACTGCATCGGGTGAAATGCCTGCACGCGCCACGGCAGCTGCAATCGCAACACCGCCTAAATCATGGGCGGACAAGGGTGAAAAATCGCCTTGGAAACTGCCCATAGGTGTACGCGCAGCACTGACAATGACAACGGGATCTGACATGACTTACTCCTTCAAAAAAAATCACACAACCTGGTTCAAAGCGGCGCGTTGGACCACAAATCGTTTGTCCGCTTCATAGGGAAATACATCGTGCACATGGCCTTGACTGATTTTTTCCTTGTGGCCCTGCCAGAAACTGGCGTCCAGCAAATCAGCATGGTGTTTCATGAAAACCTCACGCACCGCCGGGTTACCCAGCAGGAAAGGCCCGAAAGTTTCGGGAAACACATCACGAGGGCCGACGTGGTACCAAATTTCCCCTGACATTTCGTCTTCTTCATTGCGCGGCGCAGGCACTCTTCGGAAATTGCAATCAGTGATGTATTCAATTTCGTCATAGTCGTAAAACACCACCTTGCCATGGCGCGTGATGCCGAAGTTTTTCCACAACATATCACCCGGGAAAATATTGGCAGCCACGAGATCTTTGATGGCATTACCATATTCAATGACAGCTCGTTCCATTTGCGCCCGGGCGCGCGGCTCGTCTAGCCCTGTGTCAAACGACTCCTGCAAATAAATATTCAAAGGAATCATGCGGCGCTCGATGTAGGCGTGCTTGAGCACCACTTCCTGTCTGCCGTTGTCGGCTCGGGTGTTGATTTCGATCTGGCTAGGGGCGAATTTTTGAATTTCTTCGATCAACTCGTCTTCAAAGCGCTCGCGCGGAAAGGCGACATTGCTGTACTCCAAAGTGTCGGCCATGCGGCCCACACGGTCGTGTTGTTTGACCAGCAAATACTTGCCCTGAATCTGTTCGCGTGTCGTGTCTTTTTGCGGAGGGTAAAAATCTTTGATCACCTTGAAGACGAATGGAAAAGATGGCTGATCAAACACCAGCATGACCATGCCTTTGATACCCGGCGCGATACGGAATTTATCAGTGCTGTGGCGTTGGTGGTAAAGCAGATCACGGTAAAACAAAGTTTTGCCTTGTTTGGCCAGGCCAAGCGCGTTGTAAATTTCTGCACGTGGTTTGCGCGGCATCAGGCTTCGCAAAAACTGCACATACGCCGAGGGTATGTTCATGTCGACCAGAAAATAAGCGCGCGCAAAACTGAACAGCATCAAAAAATCGTCTTCGCCAAACAATGCGGCATCGATCACCAACTGGCCTTTGCTGTTGTGCAAGATGGGCAGGGCAAACGGGATTTCAACAAAACCATTGATGACCTTGCCCACGATGTACGCGGCTTTGTTTCGGTAAAAAAGGCTGTTGAGTACCTGTATCTGAAAATTGGCGCGCAGCTTGGTCTGGTCCAGCCGCTCACGCACATTGCGCAAAATATCTTGCGCGTCACGTTGTAAATCTGCAAACGGGCAAGCCAGATTGAAATGCCTGACCAACTGCACAATGGTTTCAGCCAGATTGTCCAGCCCGGGATACCAGGCCTGGTAGGTTGGCAGGGCATGCGGGTCGTCGCTTTCTATGTATTCGGTGCTGACGGCAGGACGCACAAAAATAAATTCATTTTGAAAATAACTGCGGTCCAGGATTTTGGTGGTCACGGAGTTAAAAAATGTCTCGGCCAACTCCGGCTGGAAATGGTCAACCAGCAAACCTATGTAATGCAATTTGACCTGTTGCCAAATGTCAGGCGGTTGCAAAGCCGCTTCAAATTCTGTTTCCAGCCGGGCAGAACATTCTTTGACGCGCAAATCGTAAAACTCTATGCGTTCGCGCTGAGCACGCTGCTGCCCATGCCAATCCTGGTTTTCAAAACGCTGTTTGGCTTTGGCCGACTCCTGGCGAAACAACTGGTAATGCCGGTTGAATCCATCCATCATGGCCTGCGCAATGCCATAGGCCAAGGTGGAATCGAGTCGTTGGGGAAACATAGGAGATACCGCTTAAGCCATGGCGCGCGGATAGCGCTTGAAACCATTGCGAAACACTTCCACCACTTCGTCTGAATGGCTCATGGTGACCTGCAAATCCTTGACCAATCCGTCTGTCAATCCGTAAACCCAGCCGTGTACGCTGATTTTCTGGTCGCGTGCCCAAGCGTCTTGAATGACATTGGACAAAGCCACGTTGCCGACTTGTTCAATCACATTCATTTCGCACAACACCGCCTCCATTTCAGCTTGCGGCAAATGGTTAAGGCGTTGACGGTGTCTTAAATGCACGTCCTGTACATGGCGCAACCAGTTGTCCGCCAATCCGATACGCAAACCGCGCGCCGCAGCCAACACGCCGCCGCAGCCGTAATGCCCGACCACCATGATGTGCTCGACGCGCAAATGCTCTACGGCAAATTGAATCACCGACAAAGCATTCAAATCCGAGTGCACCACCAGATTCGCCACATTGCGGTGCACAAACACCTCCCCCGGATCGAGTCCGATGATTTCATTGGCAGGCACCCGGCTGTCTGAGCAGCCTATCCACAGGTATTTAGGAGATTGCTGTTTGGCCAGCTTTTCAAAAAACCCGGGACGCTCCAAGCTCATGCGCTGTGCCCAAGCCCGGTTGTTATCAAACAAATCATGCAAGTTTTGCGTCATGGATCAAGCCTCGACTTTCACACGGTGTTTGGACATCAATTGTCTGGCTTCTTTTTCATGTTGCTTGACCTCTTCCAGATTGGCCTGGATTTCACGCATCTGGTTTTCCAGTTGCTTGCGGTGCTCAGCCAGCACGCTGATGAATTTCTCCAACTGCGGAACGGTGTCGCGCGGGCTGTCATACATGTCAATAATGTCTTTGGCTTCCATCAGCGACAAGCCCAAGCGTTTGGCGCGCAAAGTCAAGCGCAACCGAGCCCGCTCTCTGGCGCTGTACACCCGGTTTCTGCCTGCCGGGCCTGAGCGCTCCGGCCGCAACAAGCCCATGTCTTCGTAAAAACGAATCGCACGGGTGGTCAGGTCAAACTCTCTGGCCAAATCGCGGATGGTGTATTGGGTCGCCATGAAGACAGCTGGATTTGCTTAACGTTTACGTAAACGTCAATTATCAAGCAAAATATGGCCGGATGAACCATTTAGAAAAAGAATTGAATTACCCGCTGGGTGAAACTTTGCCTGAAGCAGGCCAAAAGTTACAAGTGGCGCCTGGCGTTTTTTGGCTGCGCATGGCCTTGCCGTTTGCGTTGAACCACATCAATCTGTGGCTGCTGCGTGACCATTTCAATGGCGAGGACGGCTGGTGCATTGTGGATTGCTGTCTGGACAGCGCCGAGTCGCGTGCCGATTGGGAACAGCTTTTCGACCATGGTTTAGAAGGCCTGCCTGTGGTGCGGGTGCTTGCCACCCACATGCACCCTGACCACCTGGGGCTGGCACATTGGCTGTGCGAACGCTGGCAAGTGCCTTTGTTTATCAGCGCCACCGATTACCACACAGCACGCACACTGGTGGCCACCCCCGACGAGCGTCACAGCGGACAAGCCATGGCTTTTTTCCGCTCTCACGGACTGGTCGATCCGCAGGTGTTTGATGCGCTGGGCGATAGCAGTTTGCAATTTGTCCACATGGTCCCGGCTTTGCCTGCGCAGTTTGTCCGCTTGATGGACGGCCAGGTTTTGTGCATAGGTGACAACGAGTGGCATTGCATCAGCGGCTATGGCCATGCACCTGAGCACATCGCACTGCATTGCCCGGCATTGAATGTGTTGATCAGCGGCGATATGGTGCTGCCGCGTATTTCCAGCAATATCAGCGTGTTTGATTCAGAGCCGCTGGCTGACCCGCTGCGCTTGTTTTTGCACTCCCTGACCAGATACGCCCATTTGCCGGCCGACTGCCTGACTTTGCCTTCACATGGCAAGCCTTTCACCGGCTTGCACACGCGAATTGCCCAATTGATTGACCACCACGACAAACGCTTGGCCGAGCTCTCCTCGGCTTTGGCCGACAAAGATTTGTCTGCGCTGGAGGCGATGTCTATTTTGTTTACCCGACAGCTTGATGCGCACCAAATCACTTTTGCGATTGGAGAGGCGCTGGCCCATTTGCATTACCTTTGGTATGGGCAACAAGCGATGCGATACCTGGATGAGCAAGCGGTGTATCGTTTCAAGCCCACTGCGGCAACGACTCGTCCCTGAGTTGGGCGCGTCGCTGCGCATAGTCGGGCACGACATGGCGTACTGTCTCCCAAAACATAGGGCTGTGGTCCATCACCCGTAGGTGGCTGAGTTCATGCACAACCACGTAATCGATGATGTCTAACTTGAAATGGATCAAGCGCCAGTTCAAGCGGATGTGGCCATCGGATGTGGCACTGCCCCAGCGGGTGCTGGCGTTGCTTAAGGACAGTTTTTTCCACTCCACGCCGAGCGAAGGCGCAAAGTGGTTCAGTCTTTGTGTAAACAACTGCTTGGCTTGTTGCATCAACCAGGCCTGCACCGCATCGCGTATTTGCGCTGCGCTGGCCGACTGTGAGACAGCGACTTTCAAGATCTGAGGCTTGCCGGAATCCTTGACAGCCTCATGCGGCTCCAAACGCGCACCTGTGTCCTTGAACAAATGAGAGGCATCCAATTGCAGCACCACCTGTTCACCGAGCAAAGGCAAACTGATGCCATCGCGCCACTCGATCACACTGGCTTGCATGTGTTTTTGCCGCTCCTGCATTTCCTGCAATTTACGCAGAATCCATTCGCCTTTTTCTTGCAAAGCGTTTTCAATCGCGCCTATGCTGGCCCATCGCGGCGCCCTGACGTCCAGTCCATCAGGCCCGACGCTCATGCCTATGGTCTTGCGTCTGCTGCGCGTCAACCGGTAATCCGCACTGCCTATGCCTAAATGGATATGCCGGTTGGCACGCGGGTGATGAAACCGGGCGATGCCACTGATTTGAGACAGGTTTTGGCTTGGCTGTGAATCTTCAATCAAAGGCTGTTTACCGACGACCGGGCCCTTGGCAGGTGAATCCAACCAGTCCAATGCCAGTTGAACAAAGGACTTCATGGGTTGTTCACGTTCGTGACATAAGCCATCGGGTCTATCCGGTGCATTTCGTTTTCTATCCAATGCTGGACATCCGCCATGAGTTCATCGGCTTGACGACCTTGGCTGCTGATCATCGGTCCTATTGACACTGTGACCGTGCCGGGGTATTTGATGAATGCTTTGCGCGGCCAGCAGACGGCGGAATTCACAGCCACCGGCACCACGGGAACACCGGTTTCTATCGCCAGACGGGCGCCGCCTGATTTGTATTTACCGGCCTGGCCGCGTGCAATCCGTGTACCCTCCGGAAACATGATTACCCAGATGCCGCGCGCCAGCAGTTCGCGTCCTTGCTGGACCACCCGATTAAAAGCCTGGGACTTTAATTGGCGATCGATATGCACCATGTCCAAGCGGCCGATGGCCCAACCGAAAAACGGCACGTACAGCAATTCACGTTTAAACACATAGGCCAGATCACTGGGCATGATGACAGGCATCAAAAAGGTCTCGTAAGTGGATTGGTGTTTGACCAGCAACACCACGGGTTGGCCCGCCGCAGGCAAATTGTCTCTTCCCTCCACCACATAACGTATGCCCAGTATGTATCTGGCGCCGCTGATGGCCAAGCCCAGCCAGAAAACCGCAATGCGGTACAAACGCTTGCCATTGAATTGCAATGCGGCTGCGCCAAGCAACACCATGGCCACCGGAATGACGGTCACCAACATCCATGCCATGTGCAGCAATGAACGCAAAATAGCCATCAATAGCTCTTGCTGTCTTCAACCACGCCCGACGGGCTGGGCCGGTTTAACAACCATTCAGCAAAAGCGGCGAGGTCATCGTGTACCAAGGTATTGGGTGGAAAACCTTCAGGCAAACCGGGGCCCTTCCAATTTTCGCTTTTCCCGGTGCAAACCAAATGCGTGCGACAACCGACAGCCGCCGCAGCCTGAGCATCCCGCAAAGTATCACCGACAGCGTTCACCTGATCTAATTGAGCACCGAAACGTTCGCCGATTTGTTCGAATAAACCTGACAAGGGCTTTCTGCAACCGCATTGGTCCTGAGGCACGTGCGGACAATAAAAAATCGCATCAATCCGGCCGCCGGCCACAGCCAACATTTTGTTCATCTTGTCGTGTATTTGATTGAGTGTGGCCACATCAAATAAGCCACGCCCCAGACCAGACTGGTTGCTGGCAATCACCAAATGCCAACCTGCCTGACTCAATCTGGCGATGGCTTCCAAGGCTCCGGGCAATGGCTGCCATTCTTCGGGAGACTTGATGTAATCATCGCTGTCTCTGTTGATGGTGCCGTCTCTGTCGAGAATGATGATCTTGTTATTCATATTGAAGTCACTGGGCCAGGCGCGACAAATCCGCCACCCGGTTCATGTGCGAATGCAACATTTTCAGTAAACCCAGGCGGTTTAATCGGAGCGCTTTATCTTCCGCATTGACCATCACATCATTGAAAAAAGCATCCACGGCGTCGCGCAGACCGGCCAGCGCAAGCAAGGATCCGGTGTAATCTTTATTCAAATACAAATCGTGCGCATGCACAGACACAGCCTCTAATTGGGCATGCAAATCTCGCTCAGCAGGCTCGTTCAACAAGGCTTTGTCCACCACTGCTTGCACCGGCTCCTGCGTTTTTTTCAATATATTGGCAATGCGTTTATTGGCTGAAGCCAGCGCCTGGCTTTCGGGCAATGCAGAAAAGCGGGCAACCGCTGCCAGCCGTTGACGGATTTGACTCCAGTCATGCATGTCTTGGGCTTCCAGCACGGCCATGAGATGGTTGAGCGGATGAGCTTGCGACTCCAGCAATCCGATGAGTCTTTCTTGAAAAAAGAGCATCAACTTGGGCTTGTCAAAAGACGGCAGAGCTTTGTCTTCAAAAACGGCTTGGGCGGTATCGATCAGTGTTCCGACGCCTATTGGTAATTCCTTGTCGAGCAACATGCGCGTCACACCTAAGGCATGGCGTCTGAGTGCAAACGGGTCTTTGTCGCCAGTAGGTACATTGCCTATGCCAAACATACCGACCAGGGTTTCCAGTTTGTCGGCCATGGCCACCACCAGTCCGACATGGCTACGCGGCAAATCATCACCTGCAAACCTGGGTTTGTAATGGTCTGCAATGGCTTGCGCCACTTCGGCATCCAAACCGTCATGCAAAGCGTAATACTGGCCCATGATGCCTTGGAGTTCAGGAAACTCACCGACCATGTCGGTCAACAAATCTGTTTTCGCCAGACGTGCTGCCTGCACCGCCTTGGTCGACAGTTGCTGCGCTTCGCTTTTCCAGGGTTCTGATGCGGTCGCAGCCAACGAGCCGACGATCGCCTTAGCGATGGCGCACACTCTGAGCATGCGTTCGCCTTGGGTACCTAATTGGTTGTGGTAGACCACTTTGTCCAGACCGGTGACGCGCGACTCCAGTGATTTTTTTCTATCCTGGTCGAAAAAGAAACGGGCATCGGATAAACGCGGACGCACCACTCGCTCATTGCCGTTAATCACCGCACTGGCGTCTTGTGGATGTATGTTGCTGACGATCAAAAATCGGTTGCTCAATTGACCCTTGTCATCCAAAAGAGGGAAGTATTTTTGATTGGCCTTCATGGTCAAAATCAAACATTCCTGCGGCACTTGTAAAAATGCCTCTTCAAATTGGCAAACCATCACATTCGCACGTTCAACCAATGCAGTGACCTCTTGTACCAGTTCATTCTGCAGCAAAGCAGCTTCTGCTTGGGCGTCGCTCAAACCAGCCGGTTCCACTTCAAGACGGGTATTCAGTTTTTTGGCTTCGGTTCTGAGGGCTTGCACCATGGCGCGGCTTCTGTCTTCGAACCCGGCGACCACCGCGCCATCTTTGGACAACGTTTGGGCATAGTCGTCAGCATGGGCTACCACGACCGGGCTTTTGACAGCTTCAAAACGGTGACCTGAAGTGGCGTTGCCCGCTCTCAAACCCAATGCTGTGATGTTCACCACTTGGTCTGCATGCAAAGCAATCAAGCCATGTGCCGGGCGCACAAAACCCACGGTACTCCAGCCTGGCAGGTCGCAATCCTGGTGCAACTGGTATTGCATGACTTTGGGGATGGGCAACTTGTGCAAAGCCTCGTTCAACGCCTGTTGCAAACCGTCTTGCAAGCTGGCTCCTTTGACGGTGCTGCTGTAGAACAAAGCTTCGTTTTTGCCGTCAGCGGCGCGTTGAATCAATGGGAGTAAATCGCCAGGCGTCTCAAACGCCACGCCCAGCACCTGCATTTTCTTCACTAATGCTGGCGTCGGTTGGCCTTGGGCATCCAATCCGACACTGACGGGCATGAGTTTTTGCACCACATTTTTGTCATCTGCCTGTGATTTCACCGCCTTTATCCACACGCCTAAACGGCGCGGGGACGCAAATGAAACCAGGTCTTCACCATACTTCACTGGGTTGATGGTGGTTAAGTGATGCGCATTCAAACCCATCCAAAGCTCGTTAGCAAATGCATCACCCAGTTTTTTCAAAGCCTTGGGAGGCAATTCTTCAACCAGCAACTCAAGCAATAAATTGTGCGTGCTCATGGGGTGACTTCCTTGGCCATGTAATCTGCCACCCATTGCGGTGGTGCCATAGGAAAACCAAGTCGTTTTCTACTTTCTAAATAACTTTGAGCGACGCTGCGAGCCAGGTTTCTGATGCGGCCTATATCGGCCGCTCGTTCCGTCACGCTGATGGCACCGCGGGCGTCAAGCAAGTTGAAAGAATGCGCGGCTTTCAATACTTGCTCATAGGCCGGCAATGCCAGTTCCTGAGTCATCAGGTATTTAGCCTGTTTTTCATGTGCTGTGAACGCATTGAAAAGAAAATCTGCATCGCTG
>CANGCZ010000021.1 GCA_947452325.1 Comamonadaceae bacterium
CAGACGCATGTCTTGCTCTGTTAATCACAGTCATCCTTTGGGGAATGCATGCATTACAGAGCAGTTTTTATCTCTGACCTGCACCTGGGCACACCGGGTTGTCAGGCCGAGGCACTGTTGGATTTTTTGAAGTCCCACACCAGCGACAGCTTGTACCTGGTCGGCGATATCGTCGACGGCTGGCAACTCAGACGCAAATGGTATTGGCCGCAGGCACACAATGACGTGGTGCAAAAACTGCTGCGTCGGGTACGCAAAGGCAGTCGCGTGGTTTACATACCGGGCAACCACGATGAATTCGCGCGTGATTTTGTGGAACACCATTTCGGCGGTATCGAAGTGATGGAAGAAGCCACTCACACCTTGCTCGACGGGCGCAAACTCTGGTTGATACACGGGGATTATTTCGATGCCGTGGTGCAATACGCCAAATGGCTGGCTTATGTCGGCGACAGTTTGTACGAATTGACCTTGCGCTTGAACCGGCATTTCAACCGCTTGCGCGCACGACTCGGCATGCGTTACTGGTCGCTGTCCGCCTACCTCAAAGGCAAGGTCAAAAAAGCGCTGAACTTTGTCACGGACTTCGAGAACGCCGTCGCGCAGGAAGCCCATAAACGCGGCTACCAAGGCGTGGTCTGCGGTCATATACACCGCGCTGAAATTCGCATGATCAACGGTATTTTGTATTGCAACGACGGTGACTGGGTGGAAAGCCGCTCGGCGCTGGTCGAGCATGTGGACGGCCATTTGGAACTGATTTTCTGGGACCAGGAACTGGACTTCACACCGGCCAAAGTGCGCTTATTGCCTGAACCCGCCGTCGCTGCTGAGCCCGCCAGTCTGGTTTCCTGATTCCTTACAGTGCCTTCCAAACCGCGCGGTTTTTATGTATTGATCGGTGCCCAATTCGCATCCGCGCTGGCCGACAACGCCATGCTGCTGTTGGTCATCGCTTTGTTGCAAACCCAAGGCCGTGCGGCTTTCTGGATACCGCTGATCAAGGTGATGTTCACCTTGTCGTATGTGCTGTCAGGCCCTTGGGTCGGCGCCTGGTCAGACAGTCGGCCCAAGCACAGTGTGATGATGCGCGCCAACGGCTTCAAGCTGGCCGCCTGCATCGCCTTGCTGGCAGGCCTGGATCCGGTTGCAGCGTTCGCTCTCACAGGCTTGGGGGCTGCCTTGTATGCACCGGCCAAATACGGGTTGATCACCGAACTGGTACCTGCAGAAGATCTGGTGCACGCCAACGCATGGATTGAAGTCAGCGCAGTGTGTGCAGCCTTGTTTGGCGTCATGCTGGGTGGCGCATTGGTCTCTGACACCTGGCTGAATTCGGGGTTATGTGCGTATCTGCAAAACGACTGGGGCCTGAATCAAACCTATGCGGTGTCGATGGCCGCGGTTTGCCTGCTGTACCTGCTGTCGGCATTGCTCAACACGCGCATACCCGACAGCGGCAAACGCTACGCAAGCAGCGGTTGGCATATCGCATCGGTCTGGCACCACTTTGTGGATGACCAACGCAGTTTGTGGCGCGACCCCCTGGGCGGCATCAGTTTGTCGGTCACCAGTTTGTTTTGGGGCGTCGGTGCCAGCATGCATTTACTGGTGCTGGCCTGGGCGCAAGCGATGTTGGATTTGAATTTGACGCAAGCCGCTTACCTGCAAGCTGGTACCGCCATCGGCGTGATGGCAGGCGCAGCACTGGCTGCACGCTGTGTGTCTTTGGTACATGCACCCCGGGTGTTGAGCGCAGGCATAGGTTTGGGACTGGCTTTGCCCTTGATGACACTGGTTCAGACCTGGCCTTGGGCGCTGGCTTTGACACTGGCTCTGGGCATGCTGGGCGGTTTTTTTGTCGTGCCTATGAATGCCATGTTGCAAGCGCGCGGCGTGCAACTCTTGAGCGCCGGGCGATCTATCTCAGTGCAGAACACCTGTGAAAACAGCAGCGTTTTGCTGCTGTTGTGCGCTTACAGCCTGCTGGTGTATTGGAAAGTGCCGGTGCAAGGTTTGGTGTGGGCGCTGGCGGCGCTGATCGTCACTGGCATGTGCGGCATGACTTGGCGTTATTGGCATATCTCACGCCTCGCTTTGGCTTGAGGGCAGGTGCATCAGCGCTTCACCCATTTGCAACACACGACCCTCTTGTATGCTCTCGGCAATGCGGAAAGACTCGGGTACAAAAATCAAAATGGTTGAACCATGTTGGAACCAGCCGAGTTCATCGCCTTTGTCAAACGCTGCATCACACGACACATCCAAGGGCCCGTGGCAGACATCGCGCAACAGTCCATCCAGTGCATGCAAGCGGATGCTGGCCACCAGCACCGCCGCCACCGGCACCAGTGCCACCGGGTAAGCCTGCGGCCCTATTTCTGTCTCCAACAAGGCTCGCTCGTTTTTGCAAAAAAGTTTTTCAACCCGCTTCAAAGCGATAGGGTTGACGTTCCAAGTATCACCCGAAAAATACTGCACCCGCTTTAACTTGCCTTGAAACGGCGCATGAAAACGGTGGTACATGGATGAGGTAATGCGTATGGTCACGAACCATCCGTTGTGCCAATGAGCGGCATGGGCTTGGTTGCCCAGCAAATCTTTGAGCGTGTAAGGAAAGCCTTTGGCTTGAAACACCTGACCGTCGTGTACCCGTCCCATGGCGCCGACAATGCCGTCACACGGGCTGGTCAATACATCTGCCGACTGGTCCACGGTTCTGGCACCGGGTTTGAGCTCGCGGATAAAACAATCGTGCAAGCTGTCGAAATGCGTTTTGCGGGCTTCGGACAAGTCCAGATCGGCGAAACTTCGCCAGACAGCAATCGATGCATCCCGCACCCAAGGATGGCGTATTTGGCTGAACCAACCAATGAAACGGGTCAATGCCCATCGGGGAATGCGGTTCGTCAACAAAAAGTTCAAATCTTCGTTGGCACCTATTTTTTGGAAAACATCACGAACAGTCATCATTTTTTAACCCAGTCGTCATACAAAGGAGGTTTTACAAAGGAACATTTGATGGAGCCGTTGAATACATTGACTCTCACCGCCGTGGCGCTGGCCAGCGCTGTCTTGCTCAAGAAACTGCACCAGCGCCTGCAACTCTCGATGGCCAAGCACCCGTCGCTGGGCGGGCACTTGCGCATGTCCAAGCGTGTGGCCGCCTGGATTCCGGCTTACAGCTACGGGGAAGAACAATGGCTGGCCACCGATCAGGCGCCGCAGAATGTGTTGATGCAACGCCAACAAGGCTTGCAGGCATTGGCTTTGCGATTGCAAACCCGCTGCCCCCAGACGCTGGCCAAGTCGGCCGAAGCCAAACCCATGATTTCGGATTTGCAACTCATCAGCCAATACCGCGTGCCTTACCAGTTTCGCGAACAACTCAGCCGGCACATACAACTGGGCAGTTTCTGGCGCGAGAGCGAAGGCGTGTACCTGACTGATCTGGACGGTAACCGGTACTTTGATGTCACAGGCTCTTACGGTGTCAATTTGTTCGGTTTGGACTTTTACAAAGCTTGCATTGCTGAAGGCATGTCGCGTGCGCAAGCACTGGGTCCGGTGCTCGGTTCTTATCACCCCTGCGTGCTGGACAACGTCAAGCGCTTGTGCGAGATCTCCGGCATGCAAGAAGTGTCTTTTCACATGTCCGGCACCGAAGCTGTCATGCAAGCGGTGAGGCTGGCTCGCTACCACAGCCGCAAGCGCAAGATTGTCCGCTTCACCGGCGCCTACCACGGCTGGTGGGACGATGTGCAACCCGGCCCCGGCAATCCCATGCCGCC
This sequence comes from Comamonadaceae bacterium, assembly GCA_947452325.1. Classification (GTDB taxonomy): domain Bacteria; phylum Pseudomonadota; class Gammaproteobacteria; order Burkholderiales; family Burkholderiaceae_C; genus Limnohabitans. Next base: position 3,792 of record CANGCZ010000021.1, read on the forward strand.
TTCGTCTGACACGCTGACCTTGAACGACATGCACCCGAACACACTTCGCGTGTTGCGCAACCGCAATGACATCGCCTGTGTGCTGGTCAACCCCTTGCAGGCCATGCATCCGAACAAAGCAGCACCGACAGATTCGACCTTGGTCGATGGCAGCCGCAGCATTCATTACGACCGCCAGGCCTATACACAATGGTTGCAACAACTGCGTCAGGTTTGCACCGACAAAGGCATTGCACTCATCATGGACGAAGTGTTTCTCGGCTTCAGGCTGGCACCGGGTGGCGCGCAGGAATATTTCAATGTCAAAGCCGATCTGGTGACCTACGGCAAAACACTGGGCGGCGGTTTGCCGGTCGGTGTGATTTGCGGCATGTCCCCATGGATGAAGCGCTTTGATGAGCAACGCCCGGGCGATCTGTGTTTTGCCCGTGGTACTTTCAATGCTCACCCCTATGTCATGACCACCATGCAAGTGTTTCTGGAGCAGTTGCAAACTGATGAGATTCAAGCCATGTATGCCAACAGCAGCCACATCTGGTCTGAGCGCATGCAATCGCTGAACACGCGCTTGCAACAAGCCGGTGTGCGGGTGCAAGTGGCAGGCATGGAAAGCGTGTGGTCGATCTTGTACACGGTGGCAGGCCGCTACAACTGGTTGCTGCAGTTTTATATGAGAGACCAAGGCATTGCGCTCAGTTGGGTGGGCTCAGGCCGCATGATCTTCAGCTTGAACATCAACGACGCAGACTTTGAAATATTTGTTCAACGCTTTGTCCGGGCCGCACAGCAAATGCAAAACGACGGTTGGTTCTGGGTGCAAGCCGAGCAAACCAACCGCCGTATCCGTCAAAGCCTATTGAAAGAATTGCTGAATAAGAAATGGACTTTGGCTTAATGCACTGAGGTACGGACATGGTCCATGGGGTCAATCCATTCGCCGCGCAACAGATAAAAAGGTGATTTGTAGTACATCTTGATGTCGTGCACGGGGTCGGTGATGATCTTCATGGCCCAGGCCAGACCGGCGAGTAAGCTGTCCTGGTGCCAGAGTTGGAACACACGGAACATCAAACCGGCGATGCCCAAAAACAACCAAAGTATGCCGGTGATACGCACCGGTGTGTCTTCATAAGCCGCTGGAACGGCCCAGCTCAGGTACTGCGGCATCCAGTAAGCCAACACGGGAACCATGGCACAGATGGTCAACAACACTATTTTGCGTTTCAAGTTATAGCCGACCTTGATTTCTTCTTTGTATTCGTGGGTGGCCAAATTGATATCGTCATAGCCCTTGGGTTCAAAAAAGAAATGTCCGATCTGGCGTGTGCTCATGGAAAACAACCAGGCGATCAATGCAGACACCACAGGATCAATGAACAAATACACATAAGCCACCAAAAAGGACAGCGCGCTGATAAGGTGCAGCGTCTGATTGACACGGCTGTGGTGGTAGTAGCGATGGTCATCCCAACGCTGGGTTTCCAGTGTTTTCAATAATTGCTTCATGCTTTCTCCTGTGAGTGAAGGGTTCCGGTCCGACGTATCAAACCATCCGACTTGCAACTGTCACTTTTTTGAATGAAATTTTCATGACATTGCCAGGTCTTTTGTGTGTCACGTTTCTGACATATGAATTTCATCAAATTGTTTTATTCGAACGGCACAGTACAGGGATGAATACACACATACACGTAGAGCGTTTCGGTCATGCCAGACGGGCTTTGAATATTTCCGTGGTCACTGAGACATTTCCACCTGACATCAACGGTGTGGCGCACACTTTGTCAAAAATGGTCAATGGCTTGCAAACCAACGGACACGACATCTGGCTGGTGCGGCCGCGTCAACAAAAAACACAACTGGCGCAAAGTAGCCAGGGCTTTAATGAGTTGCTGGTCAAAGGCATGCCCATTCCTTTTTACAAACAATTGCGCATGGGTTTGCCTGCCAAAAAAGAATTGCACAGACTGTGGTCTTTCAAACGTCCTGACGTGGTGCATATCGCCACCGAAGGTCCGTTGGGCTGGTCGGCGTTGCAAGTCGCACGCAAATTACGCATACCGGTCAGCACCGATTTCCGCACCAACTTCCACGCCTACAGCAGCCATTACGGCATAGGCTGGCTAAGCGGAGCGATTCTTTCTTATATGCGTAAATTCCATAACGCAGCAGATGCCACCATGGTGCCCACACAACAACTCGCCGACAGCTTGCGCAGCAGCGGCTTTGAGCGTTTGCTGGTGGTTCCTCGCGGCATAGACACCCAACTGTTTTCGCCGGCCAAGCGCAGCCAAAGCTTGCGTGACAGTTGGCACGCCAATGCCGATCAAACGGTCATGCTTTATGTTGGCAGGCTGGCAGCAGAAAAAAATCTCAAACTGGTGTTGCAAACCTATGCCATGGCCAAACAAAGAACACCTGAGGTCAAGCTGGTGTTGGTAGGCGACGGCCCCATGCGGGCCGAACTTGAACAAGCACACAGTGATGTGATTTTTGCCGGTTTCCGAACCGGTGAAGACCTGGCAGCGCATTACGCCAGCGCAGACATGTTTGTGTTCGCCAGCCAGACGGAAACATTCGGCAACGTCACGCTGGAAGCCATGGCTTCAGGCTTGGCGGTGGTAGCCTTCAAACACGCTGCCGCCGGTGAATTGATACAAAGCGGTATCAACGGCATGCTGGCCGCACACGATTCAGGCGTGCATTTCGAAATGGCCGCACAAGCTTTACTGAACAACCCCGGCTTGATGAGCTATGTTCGGCAGCAGGCCTGTGTCACTGCACACGCCATGGGCTGGGACATGATTGTGAATAAAACCGAATCTGTCATGTACGAAGTGCTTCAACGACGCGAGCAACACTACACTGGGTCTTCTGAAATGGCTATGCCTGTCGGACTTATTTAAGGGAATTCAAATGCAAGACAAAGCCGCCATAGACAAACACCTCTTACAACGGGTGCGTGAAGACATGCTGGATAACCTGGACGAAGAGTACGAACTGGAAATGGACGATCAACTCGACGAGCAAGACCCGCCGTCTTTGCAAGATCGTCAGGAGCGTTTGCAGTACTTTAAAAATCTGTTGCGCTTGCAAGGTGAACTGGTCAAGTTGCAGGATTGGGTGGTCGCCACCAAGCACCGGGTGGTGATTTTGTTTGAAGGCCGTGACGCTGCGGGCAAAGGCGGTGTGATCAAACGCATCACACAGCGTTTAAACCCCCGCATCTGCCGCGTGGCCGCGCTTCCCGCGCCCAACGACCGCGAGCGTACGCAATGGTATTTCCAGCGTTACGTGGCGCATTTACCGGCCGCCGGCGAAATTGTGCTGTTCGACCGCAGCTGGTACAACCGCGCCGGTGTAGAGCGTGTCATGGGTTTTTGCTCTGACGAGGAATACGAAGAGTTTTTCCGTTCAGTGCCTGAATTTGAAAAAATGCTGTCGCGCAGTGGCATACAGTTAGTGAAATACTGGTTCTCCATCACGGACGATGAGCAGCACGCCCGCTTTTTAGGCCGCATACACGACCCGCTGAAACAATGGAAACTCAGTCCCATGGACTTGGAAAGCCGCAAGCGCTGGGAAGCCTATACCCGCGCCAAAGAAGCCATGATTGAGCGCACCCACATACCCGAAGCCCCGTGGTGGGTGGTGCAAGCAGTGGATAAAAAGAAAGCCCGCCTCAATTGCATTGACCATTTGCTGTCGCTCATGCCTTACAGCGAAGTTGAACACCCGGCGATTGAATTGCCAGCGCGGGTGCGCAACCCGGATTACATACGCCACCCGGTACCTGCAGACATGTACGTGCCTGAGAGGTATTGAGAATCAGCGGCCTATGCCTTTGTAAACAAACCCTTTTTCGCGCATGCGCGCCGGATCAAACAGGTTACGGCCATCAAAAATCAGCGGTTGCTTGAGTGTCTTTTTGAGCAAGTCAAAATCCGGCGCCTTGAATTGCCGCCATTCGGTCATGATGACCAGCGCATCAGCGCCATGCAAAGCGGCTTCCTTGGTGCCGCACAGTTGCAGCAACGGTTGTTGACCATAAATATGCTGGGTTTCTTCCATGGCTGCCGGGTCATAGGCTTGCACTTTGGCACCTGCTTTCCACAAGGCTTCCATCAACACACGGCTGGGCGCTTCGCGCATATCGTCAGTGTTTGGCTTGAATGACAAGCCCCACAAGGCAATCGTCTTACCAGCGAGACCGTCGACAAAATGTCCTGCGATCTTGTCAAAGATGACGCGCTTTTGCGCTTGGTTGCGTGCTTCCACGGCATTCAATATCAAAGGCTCATAGCCCATTTGCTGAGCGGTTCTCACCAGTGCGCTGACATCTTTGGGAAAACAACTGCCGCCGTAGCCGGCGCCTGCATAGATAAAGTGATAACCGATGCGCTGGTCGCTGCCTATACCCTGGCGCACGGACTCAATGTCTGCGCCCACGGCTTCGGCCAGGTTGGCCAGTTCGTTCATGTAACTGATTTTGGTGGCCAGCATGCAGTTGGCCGCGTACTTGGTCATCTCGGCACTGCGTATGCCCATGACAATGATCTTGTCGTGGTTACGGTTGAAGGGCTCATACAGTTCACGCAAAACTTTCTCAGCACGCTGGCTGTCCGTGCCTATGACGATGCGGTCCGGCCGCTGGCAATCTGCGACCGCAGCACCTTCTTTCAAAAACTCAGGGTTGGACACCACATCGAATTCGATGCTGTTGCCTCTTTGAGCCAGCGCTTGTGTGATCGCCTGCTTGACTTTATCTGCGGTGCCCACGGGCACGGTAGATTTGTTGACCACCACCGCATAAGCGCTTAAATGTGTGCCTATGGTGTCAGCTACTTTCAAGACATGTTTCAAATCAGCACTGCCGTCCTCATCGGGTGGCGTGCCAACCGCGATGAACACCACGTCTGCTTGCTGCAATGAAGATGCTGCGTCGGAGGTAAATACCAACCTGTCTTCGGCGTAATTGTTTTTGACAATCGATTCCAAACCCGGCTCAAAGATAGGCATGTCGCCGTCTTTCAAGCGCGCCAACTTGGCCTCATCAATATCCACACAAGTCACCGTGTGACCGGCATCCGCCAGCACCGCGCCTTGCACCAAACCCACATAACCTGTTCCAAATACGGTGATCTTCATCTGTTGGCTTCCTGTTTGTGAAGATCCTAGGAAAGCTGCATGACAATGCTTTGTCTGTTTCGTGAAGTTTTGATGAAAATTTGTCACTAAACCGTCATGGCTTGTTTGTACAGTTTGAAAAAACTAATTGCGTTTCAATCAACCTGCATGAATACAAACAGTTATGGATTTGATTTTCTGGCGTCATGCGGAAACCACAGAAGCTGAGGACGGGCAAGCTGACGCAGATCGGCCCTTGACTGCTCGCGGCGAACGTCAGGCAGCGCGAATGGCGCACTGGCTGGAACGTCAACTGCCTGAAAGTACCAAGGTTTTGTGCTGTCCCAGTGTGCGTGCCGAGCAAACCGTGATTCCCTTAGGTCGCAAATACAAGCTGCGTGAAGAACTATCACCGAACGCCTGCATAGAAGATGTGCTTGCCCTCGCGCAATGGCCGCTGAATAAACACAGCGTCTTGCTGGTCACGCATCAACCTTTGATCGGCGAAATCATCTCTCAATTGATGCACATTCAATTGCCCGAACTGGTGGTGAAAAAAGGGTCTGTGTGGTGGCTGCGTTCACGCTTCAAAGATGAGAAACCGCAGACCATGCTGGTCACCGTGCAAACACCCGAGTTGCTCTGAAACCGCTTCAGTCTTTTTTCAGTAAGGTGTAGCCCGCAGCCACCAGCAAACCGGCCGCGCATTGCGCCAACACAAAGCCCGGCGCATCTGCAGGCTGAATGCCGGCAAAAGTATTGCTCATCATGCGGCCAAACACGGCTGCGGGATTGGCAAATGAAGTGCTGGCAGTGAACCAATACGCTGCGCCTATGTAACAGGCCACGAGACCGGAAGCACGCCCGGTCGGTGCCAGCAAAATCACTGACAACAAACCACCCGTGGCAACGGCCTCAGCCAGCCATTGCGCAGGACCGGATCGGACTTTGGACGACCATTGCACGATGTCCAAGCCAAACATGGCATGCGCCAGCCAAGCACCGCAGGCCGCCCCTGCAAGTTGAGCCAGCACACATGCCCAAGTCAACACCCAAGGCCAGCGGTCACGCCAGGCCATGAACAAGGTGACCACCGGATTGAAATGCGCGCCGCTGACCGGCCCCAGGGATTCAATCAATACATACAAAATAAACACCGTGGCCAAAGTATTCGCCAGCAAGGCCACGGCTGTATTGCCCTGTGAAAGTTGCTCAGCCATGATGCCCGAGCCAATGACTGCACACAACAAGACGGCGGTTCCCGCGAACTCTGCCAGCAGGTGTTTGAATTTGCTCATGGCTTGGCCAGTTCTCTGGCGCTTTGCTGCAAAGCCATTTGGCTCAAACTGGCGACTGGCAGGTTAATGAAAATCTCCAGACGGCGACGGATCATGTGCAGAGTTTTGAGAAAAGCCATGCGCTTTTCATCCTCACTTGCGTCGCCAGCTGACGGGTCTTCGTAGCCCCAATGCGCGGTTGCTGGCTGCCCCGGCCAGTAGGGACACACCTCACCGGCAGCGTTGTCACACACCGTGATCACCAGGTCCATGTGCGGTGCATCTGCCCGGGCAAACACATCCCAGCTTTTGCTGTGCAAACCCTCAATGGCAATGCCTTCTTTTTGCAGCACTTCCAAGGCCAGAGGATTGGGCTGCTGCTTGTCGCGCGGGCTGCTGCCGGCTGAAAAGCCTTTGAAGCGACCACGGCCCATATGGTTGAGCAAAGCTTCGGCCAGAATGCTGCGCGCCGAGTTGTGGGTGCATAAAAACAATACGTTCAATGGTTTTGTCTGGTTCATGAAAGTGTCCTTTGTTCAACACGCAGCGCACTGTGAGATTTCATGCAATTCACAGGCCAGGCCTTAGTGTTTGATCAGGCCAATCACGCCCTTAAGTTGCGATGGTTATGGGGCTTTCCTCATAAATTGTAGGTCAGTCAACGCTATGCTTACCTTCTGACTAAGGCACTTTTGCTGATGAACGGGAACCCGATTGCTTACAACCACTTTGCCCCTTTTTTACATCGACATGATTTTGGGCTTTACTTTGCTTGAAGCAGTCATTCTTGTCTGGCGTTACCGCGCAAGCTGTCTGGGCTTGTCAGACAAAGACATAGTCACGGGCTTGCTGCCCGGGTTTTGTCTGATGCTGGGTCTTCGTTTAGCGGCACAAGCTGAGGTGCCGCTGACTGTGTTTGCCTGCCTGTTGGCGGCCGGTGTGGCACACGCGCTGGATTTTTACCGCAGGTACAGGCTGGCTGGCGGGTCGACAAACCAAGATTGACCCCGGATCCATGGCGCATTGGTTGGCTTGCCCGCACAAAGGGCATACGCTTGGGTAAAGAGGCTTGGACATATTCAAAACGGTTTGAGGGATTCAGGCGAATCTGTTGCCGGGTCGGTGTAGTCTGTGAAATCAGGCGTCATCTCCATGGCCTCAGCCTGAACGCCCATGACCTCGGTGTCGGAGCAAGTGTCACAGCGCTTGGCCAGCGGCTTGGCGTCTTCAGTCATCGCGTGCCCCATTTTGTGAGGGCAAACATCGCAATCGCGGTAAGTTTCAACTGATATTTCTTCTGTGGACATGCTTGCATTGAATGTATTCATGTCAAGCGCTTGCGCGCTGCAGAACACGGGCAGCGCCAAGGCAAGTGCACTCATCAAGCGGATGAAATCTCTTTTCATGCAAGCCGGACTTCCGTTGTCTTGGACAGCCACTGCGTGGTTCCTGTTATCGGTAACAAAATGAATGCGTCATTGGCGCAGGGCAGATCTAGAAACAGTGTAGCCTGTGAGGACAGTGGCATTGACGCAGACAAGGCATTTGCATTAACTTCCACAACAAGCTCGCTTGCGGTTCGGAGAACACCATGCACCCCTGCCTTGAACTGACTCCAGACGGACGCCTTTGGTCCCGTCAATTGATTGAAACCCCGGAAGGTCTTCGCGAGAAGATCACCGATTTCACTGCTCAAGCACACCACCGGCTGAGCGACAACATAATCATCCAAGCAGGCACGCGCTTGTCCGCCATCTTCGAGTTACTCATGGCCAATCAGGCCTTGAAGGAAATCTACACGCGCAACCGGGTGCATGACTATGTGGCTCGCTACCAGGCCATACGTTCCGGTGAGGCAGTGGCCACCGGGATTGAGCATGCAGACGCGCAGGAACCTGCAATTCAAGCATTGGTGTTGTCGCAGCATCAAGAGGTTCGGTTACCTAATGGTCTGCTTTCGCAGATAGCCGCTGCCAGCGAAGCCCCGTCAGAGTCTTCAAGCTATTGGGATGTGAGTGGCCGATCCGTGCCGTTCACACAGGAGACCGAACTCTGTGGCGTGATGTACAAAGCGGGAAGTCACATTGACTACTCGGTCAGTTTCAGTTTTGACCGCTGCATAGAACTTCCGCTGATCATCGGCGCTGGCGTGTTGACTCTGGTCCTCGTCGGTAAGCGCAGAAAGGACAGGTTGACGGTACAACTGCCCTTGGGCACAAATCACGCACCGCCTTCCATCACACTGCATGAATTGATCGAGGCTATCACTCACGATTTTTCGTTCTATGGCGGGCCACAGGAAACACAAGCAGCTGGAAATGCCCTTCGCGAAGCCATAGACGAATCAGACGGTGAGCGTCATGCTGAAAATTTGAGTTATGGCCTGCCCCACATGTTTTGTCCAGACAATGCGTTTCATCTTCGCGAAGCGCATGCCCAAGCACTGCAAGACCGCGCACGTTACTGGGACCAGGCCTTGGTCATTGCGCGCACCGGCTGGACAGAAGCGGATCTCAAGTTAAGGCTCTACCAGGGGCGTCTGCTGGAGCTAAGCGCCCCGGCGACCATGACCACCCCGCACCGCAAGGCTTATCCGGCTGAGCAATTCATGCCTGGGTTTGATACCGAACTGTTTCGGTTTTTGAACTGGCTGGCCAGCTGTTCATGTTCAGATTGGGCCACTCATCGGTTTCTATCAGACTGGACAAGCCTGAATAAGCAAGCAGAGGTGATCACCGGCTGGTCAGTGCTGGCATTGCCTGATACCCCTTTGGATCATGAACCTTTGACAGATCCGGTGTTCGCGAGCACTGGCAATCGCCCTGGAATGATGCGGCCGGTGTACGCGCCACACACGCCCAAGCTCGCGCTGGTTGAAGCCTTTGAGGCCTTTGCGGCGCAACGCCGCCGGGACTATGAACTGCGCGACGAACTCGAAAACGATTCCTACTTTGGCATTGGCTGTCAATAGCGGCTAATGGTCTCTCCTGCCATGAAAACCCATGATTTACCTGAGAAAAAAGCCGCCAGGTGGTGAAACCTAGCGGCCTTTGAACTTGCATTGGGTGGTGGACGGTTGCCCCAGAGCATACCGGCTCGCCGAGCCACTAAATGCCAGTGCGGAAGGCTGCGAATTGGTGCGGATTTGTCACTGAGAGAGCAGTTCGACGTAGGCCTGGTAGCTGTAACTTCTGTTCTTTTTTTGGCCAGTCATTTCAGCCACGATGCCCAGATCTTCCAGCACCTTGACCGCCGCCGTCGCTGTCGGAAAACTCGTGTACAGCTGCTGGCGAACGCGCTCGATCGTGAAGCGCGGCATCATCGGCAGCATTTCAAACAAGCGGTAGCTCGCAGGGCCGGCCTTGGGCGACTGCAACAGGCGCTTGCGGTCAGCTGCCACCAGACTGGCCACTTCGATGATGTTGCGCTCTGCGTCCCCGGCTGCCATGGCCACACCCTCCAGGAAGAATGTCACCCAGGCTTCCCAATCGCCCTCGTTACGGATGGCTGACAGACGACGGTAGTACTCGGCCTGGTGCAGCTTAAGATAACCACTGAGGTACATCAGCGGCTCTGCCAGCAATTCCCAATGCTCGAACAGTGCGGCGATCAGCAGGCGGCCAATGCGCCCATTGCCGTCCAGAAAGGGATG
>CANGCZ010000022.1 GCA_947452325.1 Comamonadaceae bacterium
CCACAAAGCCTTGCGCCCCGCCCAGCTTTTTGACGTTCAGCTCGAAGGTGGCGACGCGTTTGTCGGTGATGCCAAAGATTTCAAAGAAATCAATCCAAAAGGGCTTGGCCTGGCTGTTTTCGTTGCAGGCGTCGTCCCAGGTCTTGCTGAAAAGCAATGCCCTGGATTTAATTTCGTTCCAATTAAGACCCATTTAGTGCTCATTGATTGAGCGTGGATAGTACTCGAAAGTATGTTTATTTTTATAGGGGCTATTCTTATTTAATTAATATATTTGAAGTCTTGCTCGATACGAAAGCAGAAAAAACGGTTGCGCTTTGGTATCATTTATGCAAAATGAGTGCATTGATGCTTATAAGTTGGGGATATATCAAATGGCCAACGTGAATGTCAGAAACCTGCCCGATGAGGTGCACCGGGCCATCCGAATCCAAGCCGCTCACCATGGCCGCAGCACCGAGGCGGAAATCCGCGACATCCTGGAGCAGGCTGCAAAGCCGCAAGGGCGCGTGAAACTGGGCTCGTTCCTGGCGGCCATCGCCAGCGAGACTGGCGGCCTGACCGATGAAGAACACGCCTTGTTGGAGAGCGTGCGCAGCAAGTCTGCGGCTCGTGCGGTGAGTTTCGAATGATCCTGCTCGATACGAACGTGATTTCGGAGCCGCAGCGCCGGGAACCCCATGCCGGCGTCCTTGAATGGATTGACGCGCAAGCACTGGAAACGCTCTACCTGTCCGTGGTCACGGTCGCCGAGTTGCGTGCAGGTATCACGCTGATACCTGCCGGAAAGCGCCGGGACAGCCTGCATGACAACTTGGAAAAACGCTTGCTTCCTATGTTCGCCAATCGGGTGCTGTCGTTCGATATGGCTTGCACAACAGCCTATGCCGGGCTGCTGGCCAAGACCCGCGCTGCCGGCTTGACGGTTGAAACGGCGGATGCCTTCATTGCCGCCATTGCCCTCGCCAATGGCTTCGCCGTCGCCACCCGCGACACGCGACCTTTTGAAACTGCCGGGGTGAGCGTCATCAACCCTTGGGAAGCATCACCATGAAGAAATACCAATCGCCGCCACCGTGCGCCTTGTAGATTCTGCCGACGTGCAATTCGAACAATGGCATTGCCACACCACGAGCGACAAAGTCGTTTTTTCAAATGGCCGCGAGAGGTTTGACTTTTCATAGCGCTAGACAAGTCCAAGGATTGCAGTGCAGCGTTAGGATAGACGCTTGTTTCTATTTTTTCTACCTCTCCCCATGATTGACCACCACCTTACCGGCCAACTCAACTGATATGCCGGTCATATTCAACGCTTTATTGCCCGTGATTTTCATGATTGCTTGCGGTTACCTCGCAGGCAAGATGCGCTGGGTGTCCGACCAAGGGCTGAAAGACATTTCCAAACTGGCGTTCAATCTGCTGGGCCCGGCTTTGTTGTTTCGCACACTGGGCAAGGTGCATTTGGATGAACTCGATTTAAGCCCGGTCATGATGTACCACGTGCTGACTTTGCTGTGGTTCACCGCTTGGGTCATGGTTTACGGTTTGACGCAACACGGATGCATGCGCGCTTTGGGCGGTACTTACAGCAATGCCGTGATGATTGGCATTCCCATGGTGTCGCTGGCTTACGGTACGCAAGGTTTGGTGTACATACTGACGCTGGTGTCAGTGCACGCCCTGATCATTCTGACCTATGCCACTTTGCTGTTTGAGATCGCCAGTGCGCGTGAAGCCGGGCGCATGCCCGGCGGCCAGGTGCAGAGTTTGCGAAAAACGGTGTTGAAAGCGGCCAAGGCTGCTGTGCTTCATCCAGTGTCCTTGCCGGCGTTTTTAGGGCTGATGTTTTCGCTCACCGGTCTTCAATTGCCCGAACTCATAGACAAGCCGCTGGACTGGCTGGGTCGATCGTTTTCTCCTTTGGCGCTGATCATGGTTGGTATTCAGTTGCAACAGGTCTTAGGCCGTGGCAAGCCTTGGCAGGCACAAGCCGACGGTGCTGAGCCTGCTGTCATCTGGCGTGAGGTTTTTCAAATCGTGGCTTTGAAAAACGTATGTCATCCCTTGTTGATTCTGGCGGGTGGCTGGGCGCTGGGTTTACCCGCTTTGCCCATGACCGTGATGATGCTGACCGCATGTATGCCGGTCGGTGCCAACTCTTATTTATTTGCCAGCCGCTACAAAGTCAGAGAGGCCGAGGTGTCGGTCAGTCTGTCGTTGTCTGTGGTGTTTGCATTGGTGAGCGTTCCCACCATGCTGGCTTTACAGCATGCTGTCACCGGTTGATGACAGCTTGAGTGCCTGCCACACCCTGAATGCGGCGTAGGCATCGTTGGCAGCGTAAATCAGTTGCGCCTCTGTCAGCCGTTCGTTGGCCCAGTTGCTGGTCGCGGCTTTTTTAGATTTGATGAATCGTTGATTGAACAGCACCGCCACCGCAGCTTTGACCCCCATGTCTTTGCGGTAACCGCGCTCCCGAAAAACCGTGTTGAGTTCAAGCATGTCTGCCGGATCAACGCCCAGTTTTTGGATGATGCGTTTGCGGTCGTCGCCCAGTCCGAAACCGGCTTTGACAATACCCGGGTGCGCCAGCAATTCGGCGGCGACGGCGCTGCATTGGGGATCATGTAATTGAATCACCCAAGCACACTCGGCAGTGGCCAGTTGCAATATGTGCGGTCCGTCAGACATCTCACCCACTTTGAATGTAGGCTTGGATTCGGTGTCAAAGCCCCAAGCTTGCGATTGCAACAATTGTTCACGCGCTTGCAAAGCCTGCGCAGCAGTGCAAACCAGTTGAATGCGGTCCAGCCCCAGCCGTTCAAAGGGGGGTAGCAGGGCAATAGCGTCTTTGTCGGGCGTCTCGAGGCGGGTATGCATGGCTGGCATTGTCATGCAGATTGCGGCGAGTCTGAGAAACCACTGATACGATGCCTTTTTAACACCAGACCACAGGAGAGCTTGCCATGACTGTCATTTATGAAAAACGCACTTACGATGTCCGGGTCGGGGAAATGCCCGAGGTCAAACGCTTGTACACCACCGAGGGCTGGCCGGCACTGAGCGCCGGAGGGCATGACAAGCATTTGGTGGGTTACTTCACCAGCGATACGGGTGACCTGCATCAACTCATCCATTTGTGGAAATTCGACAGCGACGAGAATCGCCGCGCTTTTTGGGCCAACTTGTTTGCGGATGAAAAATTCATGGCGTTTGCCAAACAAATGCGCCCTTTGGTCAATAAACAAAATGTGCAATTGATGGTGGCTGCGCCTTGGGGCCCGCACCCTTAACGTATGCAAGAGAGGGCGTCGATTCACGTCCTCTCTTTCAATCAGGCTGGTTTGACCGGTACAAAGCGGTCACCAGATTTGCGCATCTGAATCAGTGGAAAACATTTTTCCTCGTCCTGGTAGATAGACACGCAATCCAAGCATTGAAAACATTCTGCGTAATCGATTTTTCCTGTGGGCTCGATTGCCTGGTATTCGCAGCGGTGGCGGCAAGTCTGGCAGGGTGTGCCGCAAGCCTCGCGCCGGGGAATCCATGACCAGCGTTGCAATACATTCACTGCGGCCAGTGCTGCTCCTAACGGACACAGGTAGCGGCAATAACCACGGTAGACCGCCAGTCCCAATAAAAGACACGCTGCGGCCCAGGCCACATAAGGCCAATCATGTACAAAGTAATAGGTGATGGCGGTCTCAAACGGTTCTACCTTGGTGAGATAGTCTGAATAAGCTGGAGCCAAGTACAAAGAACCCAGTATGCCAAGCAGCAAAACGTACTTTACGCGTTTCAACTGTTTATCCAGAGACTGCTTTAAGCGCTTTTGATGCAAGCCCACCCGGTTTGCCAACATGCTGATGAGTTCCTGCAAAGCGCCGAAAGGACACAGCCAACCGCAGAATGTGCCGCGACCCCAGACCAGCAAGGTTCCGAACACAAACAACCACAAAATACTGCTGATCGGGTCGTTCAACAGAAAATCCAATCCGCCACCTGAGCTGACCGACGCAATAGCGGAGGTGATATTGATGACGGTCAATTGGCCTTGCGCATACCAACCTATGAAGCCCAAGGTGAAACACAGGTAAGCGGTGCGAACCAATCGCAGTGTGTTTGCATTGGCGCTGGTACGCTTTTGCATGACCAGACCGGTGGTCAATAAAACAAGACCGATGAGCAGAACGCCTATTTCAATTTGCCTGTCCAGCCACAGTTTGACCCAGTCCAACTCCAGCCAGTTCGTGAAACGCAAATCGGTGAGGGCGGCGCGCCAGCCGTGAAAATGGTGTTCAACGGCAAACTGTTTCTCTTCAGTTTTGTTCAATACGATATTGCTGCCGTAACGTCGCTTTAAATGAAAGTTCAATTCAAACGGCTGCGACGGATCCAAGGGTGTGGCTTTTTCAGCCAATAAAAAATAAGCATGCGTGGTTTTAGGGTAGCCCGGCACCGACAAGCCTTTTTCGTAATCGATCAACTGAAGTTTGATTTCCTTACCGTTTTGCGAGACCGTGAAGGGCTGGGGATCGGTCAGCCATTTGTCGCGTTTATTCAGCAAGTCCAGATGATCGTTCAAAGTCACCATCAAGGCTTGTTGGGTGCGGCGCTTGTTGGTGATGTAGCGCCAGCCTTCTGCATCCAGCAGATTGCGTCCAGCCAATGGGTCAGCCAACAAGGCCGTGTGAAACACCAGCGCATCCTGAGCGTCTTTGAGCTGTGTTTGCAAATCATTGACCGGTGCGTGGGAAGTTGCGTATGTGTCGCGCAGTTGCTGGATGCTGACGTGGGTTGCACTGACCAGGTGGTTATCCAACAACGCGTCCCATTGAAGTGGCGTATAGCTTTCCGAGTGCGTCCGCCGCTGGGTTGCATTCGCCATGGTTTTGGCCGCCAAACTGTCTGCACTGATATTGAGTTTGGCCATGGCAACCATGGCGGCAGAGGAAAGAATGCTGCGGTTGATGGCTTTGGCAGTCACGGTACCGTGGTGCACGCCAGTCAATTCGGCCGAGTGTGCATCTCGACTGCCGGCTTCGTTCCAGTACAAAACTTCCACCGTGTGTTGAAGAGAAAGTTCTATGTATTGCGAAGCAAAATCCATTAATCGGATGGTGCCGGGTTTATTCAAAAAGAACGGTTCTTTGTGGTCAATCAGCCTGACATCGCGGTACACGCCCGAGGTGTCCATCATCACCAGCAGGTCCACGGGTTTACCGCTGTAGCCGCGCACGGGCTCCAGATCTATGGTTTCAAAGGCATACCCGGCCAGCTCAGGTTTGGCCGACGGCGCGGCCGGGTTTTTTAGGAACAAGGGATAGGCAGGAATATCCGTTTGAATATCGCCGACCAGGTAACGACCCTCTAAGAGGTTTTCAATGTCTGTTTTATTCAATAGCCCAGCCACGGACTGTGCAGAAGTCAATAGCAACAAGGCACTGAGGAATAAGGCATTAAGCATCAAAGCATTTTGCTCAAACCGCGTCAGATGCAATCAGGGTAACTATCTACAAATGAATGACTCCAGCGCAGTTTGACCAATGAGGGACTGGCCTAGGGTAAGCACTAGGACGTTTACCCTAGGATTCATTACATTGGTTTCATGGTTATCATGACATTCGAAAATGATCACTATGTTCTTTCTGGGACGGATCATTTTTCAACCCCGCAAAAACAAAGGAGAACCAATGAAACTTTCCACCATCATGTCAGTGGCGATTTCGCTGCTGATGGGTTCCGCGATTGCCCAGGAAGGCACGCAACACCACGCCTTGAAAGGCCCGATTGACGACAACGCGCTGACCTGGGCTCCTACCCAGTGGGGCAAAGATGACCGTATCGGCAGTGCCAACCACACCAGAAGCCCTGGGAATATTGCGCGCGCTTTGTCTACCGTCAAGCAAAACAAATCCATCACCATCGGCAAGCACTACCACTCTGAAGCCCCTGGTTTTGGTCCCCGCAAGTGGAACATGTTCATCCCCGGAACCCCGACAGGCGGTCCATTCGGCAAAAACGCATTGGTCTACCACGACGAATTGGTGCTGACTCAAATCGGTCAGATCCAAACTCAGTTCGACGGCCCTGGCCACATTTATGTCAACACCTCCAAAGGCCCGATGGGCTACAACGGCGTCATTAGCTGGGACGCCTATGAGCGTGGCGCTGGCGGCCAAGTCGTTGGCATGGGCCCGCATGGCGTAGAAAACATTGCTGAAGTCGGCTTTGTGTGCCGTCTGGTGGTGTTGGATGCCGTGGCTTACCGTAAGTCACAAGGCAAACTGTCTTCCACGGCTGAAATGCTGCCCATTCCCCGCAAGCCTGGCGACATCGGCATCATCACCGCTGACGACGTTCAAGCCATTGTGAAAGCGCAAGGCATGAAAGAAATCGGTGCCGGCGACTGTGTGGCTTTGCACACCGGTCAAGGCAATACTTGGGGCGCATCTCGCTACAAGTCTATGACCTCTGAGCAACGTGCTGCCGCCCGTGCCATGTTTGCCGATGGCGAACCCGGTTTTGGTATCAGTGCTTGCCAGTACATGGCCAGCCGCAATATCGCTTTGACCATGGGTGACACCTCTGCCAACGATGCACAACCCGGCAACGAAATCGAAGGTTATGCCGTTCCCTGCCATACCGAAATGCAAACACGTCGCGGTATCTGGAACCTGGAAAACGTCGACACAGAAAGCCTGATCAATGCAGGCGTGAAAGAGGGCGCCTTCATTTGGGCACCTCTGAAAATCATCGGTGCTACCGGCTCTCCCGGCAACCCTATGGTTTTGTATTAATCAATCTACGGCCTGATTTATTCAGGTCTTGAATGATGACAAAGCACTTCCCGAAAGGGAAGTGCTTTTTTTTAGCGCTTTTCAATCAGGAAAAAATATTCAGGCGCACAATCGGGCGCGCACACCACCGCCCAGCCTGCTTCTTCACTGTTAAAGCCGAAATAAATTTGGGTTTCGTCTTTGATATCGTTCACCGTATCCATGCGAATCATTTTCTTCGGTGCTTGCTTATCAGGGAAATTGCGAAGATTTTTGAAGATGGTCTCATAGGCTTCTTGACGTTCGGCAGCATCTGCCTCGTATGCAGAAATGCGTCTGAAAAAGCGAATACCAGGCTCGGATTTTCGGGTTCTGGGTGAAAAGGCTGAAATAAACGGACGGTCAAAATAACTGTTGGGATAACGCCATGTCCAATCATCGTTGTTGCTGATAAATTGATTGCAATCAATAGACGTCATGAAGTCCAAAATTTTGGGAAAAGTGAAATTGAACAATGTGCGGCAATCCACTTGTTGCTCTTTCTCATCCGGTACCTGACCGTTGTGTGCCAAGACCGGACCACCCATCAGCAGGGCGGCTGTCATCACAGCCAATGTATTTTTTTTAAACATGGTTTTTCCTGTTCTTAAAAGAAATCAATTTTAGGCTCACTCAATCGTTATGGGTTTAAGCTAATGAGATTCTTCATATAGCAAACGCAATTCGTCCACAGATGCCTGGCCGAAACCGAAAAAACGCAAGTACTCAGGAATCATTTCAATCAGCATGTCACTGCCGGTTTGTATCCTGCACCCTTTTTCCAACGCGGCTTGTAGCCAAGGCGTGATTTCTTTCGTCAGCACCACATCTGCGGCTAAGCATTGCGAAGAAAGCCGCGAGGTATCCACCGGCAATGCGTCGTCTGGCTTCATGCCCAGCGGAGATGCGTTGATGACCATGTCCTGATCGGCAGGGTCGTGATTGCCTACAAAGACTTTGAGCTCAGGGAAAAAAGAATGCAAGCGGTGTTGCAGCGATACGGCAGCTGCTTGTTGCGGGTCGCACAGATTCAGCTCGGCAATGCCTGCTTCAGCCAATGAGGCGGCGATGGCGGAACCCACGCCGCCGCAGCCGATCAGCAAAGCGCGTTTGCCAGTCACGGCTTGGCTTTTGCGTTTTAAACCAGCCACAAAACCCGCACCGTCAAATTGATCTCCCAGCAACTGCCCGTCAGGCAATTTCAATACCGCATTGCAAGCGCCTGCCACTTTGGCGCGTGTTGACAATTGATCAACCAAGACGCAGGTGCTGATCTTGTGCGGCATGGTCACCAGTGCCCCATGGTAATTGGTGGCGTTTCGCAATGCGGACAAAAAAGCAGAGTAGTGGTCTGACATCACGCCCATAGGTACCACGACGGCATTGACGCCGTGACGGCTGAACCAGGGGTTGTAAATCAGCGGTGCTTTGAATGAATCCGTCGGAAAACCCAAGTGGGCAATCAAGCGGGTGTGTCCGTCTATGCGCATGCCTGTCTCAGTGTGAAGCCGTAACAGTGGCGTCAAGTTGTGCCATGCTCAGGTGGGATGTTTCGCGCGCGCTCCACACCGCGACAGCAGACACCAGCATGGCTGTCGAGGTAAACACGGCTACCGGCATCCAGCCGTTCACACCATCGGTGATCAGTGCGGCGCTGATAGAGGGTGCAAAGCCGCCCAATGCAAAACCGATTTGTGTGCCTATGGCCATGCCGGACAAACGGACCCGTGTGCTGAACATTTCGCCGTACAGCGATGGCCAGACCCCGTTGGCTGCGCTGTAAGTGATGCCCGAGAGCAAAATACCTAGCGCGAAAATCAGAGGGATGTTTTGCGTGCTGATGGCCCACAAATAAGGCCAGATCAGCAGACCGCAGCCTAATGCCCCGAACATGAAAACCGGGCGTCTGCCTATGCGGTCTGACAGCATGGCCCAGCAAGGGATGGCCGCCAGCGCCACAAGGTTGGCGGCGACCAACACACTCAGCATGGTGGTTCGTGGCATGTGCAAAGTGTTGACCGCATAAGACAGTGTGAACACGCTGAAGATGGTGCTGACCACTGAGACCAGTGCTGCAAAAATAATACGCAGCACCTGGGTGCGGTAGTCTTGAAACAGTTCGATCAAAGGCGTTTGGCTTTTCATGGTGTGTGGATTGGCAAATCGCGGCGCTTCCGGCAGGCTGCGCCTGATCCATATGCCCACAATGACCACTACCGCGCTCAGCAAAAAAGGGATGCGCCAGCCCCAGCGCAATAAATCTGCTTCAGGCAATGCAGACACAGGAATGAACACCAGCGTGGCCAAAATCAAACCAGCCTGGGTGCCGGACAAAGTGAAGCTGGAATAAAAGCCGCGTCTGTGGGCGGGCGCGTGCTCCAAAGTCATTGAATTTGCACCTGCTTGTTCGCCAGCTGCAGAAAAGCCTTGTAACAACCGCAGCAGCACCAACATGAGAGGTGCTGCAACACCGATCTCTTCGTAGGTAGGCAGCAACCCCACCAGAAAAGTAGACACACCCATGAGCAACAGGGTGAAAGTCAACACACGTTTGCGTCCGTAACGGTCGCCCACATGGCCGAGTATGAATGCGCCGACGGGTCGCGTGATGTAGGCAACACCGAAGGTGGCCAGGGCGGCCATAGATGCTATTTTCGGATCGTGGTTAGGGTAAAACAATTTGCCGAAAACCAAGGCGGCGGCTGTCCCGTAAATGAAAAAATCGTAATACTCCAGCGCACTGCCAATCCAACTGGCCAGAGCGGCTTTGCGCGATGCTTGCACTGCAACGGAGGTATCAACCGGGGCTGTATGTTCAGAATCGCTGATTTGGTTCATGGGTTAGGGCGGTGTTAGGTCATTCAGTTCTAAGCGAAAAACGTATCTGTGTTTAAGCCCGGCGGTGCCCGATGGTGAAATCATTCAAGCCGCACACATCCCGGCCTTTGAGCAGCCACAAAGGACGAGTGGCGAAATTCAGGTTCAAGCCGGTTTCACCTTTGGCCGGATGCAAACGGCGGTCAAAGTGCGAACTGGTAGGCATATAGCGTATGGCCACACCGGTGCGTCTGATGTTTGAAGTGTTGGCGTTGGCTCCGTGAATCATGTAGACATCGTGCAACGACATCTGTCCGGGTTGCAATTCCAGGTCCCGGGCAGCAGCGGGGTCAAAACTGTCTGTGTGAACAGATTGGTTGAGTGTCAATTCCACCCTGTCCTCATGCAAATGCGGGTATAGCACTTTGGCCGTGTGTGAACCGGGAATCACGCGTAGACAACCATTGGACTTCAGGCTCGGCTCTAGCGCTATCCACACCGTGCAGGTGGCCAACGGCCGTATCGGCCAGTACTGTCCGTCCTGGTGCCAAGGCGTGGCGTATCCGTCTTCCGGGGGTTTGCAAAATACCTGGCAACCCCAGAGCGCAATATCACCGCCTATAACTTGCGACACCATGTCCACCAAAGGCGGGAACATGGCCAGAGCCAGAAAGCGTTGGCTGCCAATCACGCCGTCATCGTTTTTGCCCTCGATATGTGCGCTGACCAGTTTTTCCGGGCGTACCCCCGGGTTGGCGTCTATCAGTTGTTGTAAGGTGACTTGCAATTCACTCACCAACGCCATGGGCAATCGGTAGGAAGGCACCACATAGCCGTCGCGGCTGTAATCGTTGATTTCCTGCTCAGTCAATACGGGCGTGGCCATGCATGTCTCCAGCTTGATTCCATCCATGTCAGTTTATAGATTGCCGACTCAGGGTTTCTACCTTTGCGGCAGCACAGGTCAATAAAAAAGCCCCGCAACGTTGACACGCTGCAGGGCTTGATCAGCCATGAAGACTTGACTCAGATCAGCTCAGCGCATGACCTTGTGCATTCACGTACAAAGCGTAAATGGAAGTAGAGCCGGTCATGAACAAACGGTTGCGCTTGGTGCCGCCGAAAGTCAGGTTGGCAATGACTTCAGGTGTGTGCAGGAAAGCCAGCAAAGTGCCATCAGGGTGATGGACACGCACGCCGTTGGTTTGCATGCCGCCCCAGCCCCAGCCGCACCACACGTTACCGTCAGTGTCGCAACGGATACCGTCGGTGAAACCAGGTGCGAAATCAGCAAATATTTTGGGGTTGCTGAGTTTCTGGTCTTTCACATCAAACACAATGATGTTGGCAGGGTTGCCGGGACCGTCGGTTGCGCCTGTGTCGACCACATAGCATTTCTTGAAGTCGGGTGAGAAGCAAATGCCGTTAGGACGACGCATGGGGCCTTCAGCTGCCACGGTCACTTTACCGTCCGGTGCAATGCGGTACACGCGTGTGGGCAGCTCGAACTCGGCCTTGTGGCCTTCGTATGGGCCCATGATGCCGTAGCCGGGATCGGTGAAGTAAATAGAGCCGTCCGGTGTGGTGGCTGCATCGTTAGGCGCATTGAGTTTTTTGCCGTCGAAGCTGTCACACAAAACAGTCCAGGTGCCGTCGTAATTGCGACGACGCACACGGCGGGTGTCGTGTTCCATGGCGATCAAACGGCCGTGGATGTCACGGCTGTGGCCGTTGGAATAACCTGAATCAGATTGGAAAGTGCTGACGGCACCGTTTTCTTCGTTCCAGCGCAGGACGCGGTTGTTAGGAATGTCGCTCCACAGCAAGCAGCCCCAGTCGCCCATCCAAACCGGGCCTTCGCACCACAGCGCTGCGTCATGGCCTTGGCCGTGCCAAATGCGTTGCAATGTGGCATTGCCTTGGCGGCCGGTGAAGCGGCTGTCCAGCACTTCAAAGGCAGGCTCTGGGTAAGTCACAGGGTGGTTGCCGGTCCAGTCACGGCCTTGCTGGAATTTGTCTTCGGCGCTGGCGACAGAGGCTGTAGCAGCTGCCACACCTGCGGCCGCGCTGGCCAAAAAGCCGCGACGAGCCAGTGATTGGGGTTTTTCAGCCACAGTGTCAGTGACCTGGGCCTGTGTTGTTGTGGGTTTCATGGTGTCTCCTTGATTGAATGGCGTTACGCTAACGATAACCGGACTATGTTCAGCTTTTTTTGAGCCATCACAATCAGCGTATACCCTTTGTGTCGTCGAGTTTTGAAAAGGTACTGGGTTGCTTGTGTGGTTATGAAAATTAGATTTTTTATTGACACTGAATTCAGGCTGTGATGCTCATGAGCGTGATGTATGTGCAGTTCAATCACAGCGTTTCGTCGGATTCATCAGGGCCACGTTGCTAAATCGTGTGTGTGATCAAAGCCTTCTGATTTTGTCCAGCCGACAATCTTCATATTGACCACGTTGAAACTCTACCCGTCCATGTTGCGCCATGACTTCTAAACGGTAGAACAAAAACACGTCTCCAACCGCAGAGTAACCGGAGTTGGCTTGGCAGGCGCCTGCAACCCGTGCTTGAAATTGCCATTCCTTGGTACACGATTCCAATAGGAATGCATCAAAGAAATCTTCAGGCACGCCGACAATTTTTTCATCTTGGTAGATACGCAAAACATGGTCTTGCAAGATTAGTTCGTGCCACTCATTGGCCAACTGCAACTTGTCTGAAGGGCTTAACGGACGCGCCATACTTTCTAAACAGGACAAGGCATCAGGAGTAAAGCTACTTACCGTAGGAAATTTACCAGGATGCCAGGGTCTGAGCAAACACACATCTGCTTGCCACAGTTCTGTGTCGGGCCAGTGAGCACAGACAGCGCGCAGCATCATTTGCTCGTTGGTGGTTTGTCCTGTCCATACAAGCGCGGCTTGTGATTTTGCGGGTGGAGGAAACAACACTTTCACACCAAGCACTTCTGGGTCAAACGCTTCATCTGGAAATGGTTCAGTTGCTGAAAAGTAGGAGTGGATTTTTCGGAAATAAACAAGTCTTGGTGAATAAGCATCCGTGAAGTGAAGATCTTTCAAAGGCCCTACATCTAAAGAATCGTAAAACAACACCATTCGGTGCTGAGGCCTGTTTTCGATCAATTCGGCCACGTTTTCTCCACCGTTTGCACAGTAGCAGACATGGACCAAAGGCATGGAGGTATTCAGCGTCATGTGCTTGTTGTGAAGATAGGTAAGGGCGATTGGTCTGATAATTTTGTGAGATTGGGAAGCACCGTATTGAGGTCGGATTCAGAAACGCCCATCCATCGCGCCATGGATGCTGCAAATTGATCCACTGAAGTGGAGGGCAGTAAGCGGCCTTGGCCGACGGTGTCGGGGCCGTCTAGCGCATTCTTCGTCGTTGACAAATCCGGCGCTGTGCCCCAAAACTTTCCACCGTCCACCGCACCGCCCATCACCATGTGGTGACTGCCCCAACCGTGGTCAGAGCCGTCGCCATTAGAGGACAAGGTGCGTCCAAAGTCGGAGGCAGTGAATGTGGTGACTTGGTTTCGTAAACCCATTTGCTCAGTTGCTTGGTAAAAGCTGTACATGGCGTCGTTCAGTATTTTGAGCAAACCACTTTTTCCATCTAGCCCTGCGTGCGCCACTTTAAGGCCATCGTGATTGTCAAAACCACCTAAGGAAGCAAAAAAGACTTGTTTGCTTACACCTAAGCTTTTCCGAG
>CANGCZ010000023.1 GCA_947452325.1 Comamonadaceae bacterium
TGAAAAACAAGGATATGCTTTTGCATTTGATATCAACAAGGTAAGCGACAACAACTATTGGAGCGATTTCACCAACATCAATGTAGGAGCTAACAGCAAATTGATACAGAGGGTCTTACCCACAACCGTCAGTTTGGGGAAAGGCTGGGGCACGCTGGCGGCAAGTGTGAATGTGACGCAATGGCAAACCCAGCAGGGAACAGACTCCAGTTCAGCCATTGCCGCACCGTTTGATAAATTGCCACAGTTGACGGTCAATTACATGCGCGCAGACATCGAAGGCTTTGACTGGACAATCAATACCGATTTGACGCATTTCAGCGTCAACCGAACTTTTTATTGCACCTTCTACTCGACCAGCGCCTACTGTAACCAGCAAAATGCATTGCGATTGGTCGCAAACAACTACCTCAGCCGTCCGTTTCTCACCAGTTATGGCTACATCACTCCCAAGTTGTCGCTGAGCGCACGTCAATATCAGTATGACGAAACTTACAAAGGCACTTATGGAACAAGCGGGGCATCAGACAGTAATGGGGTAGTGGTACCCACTTTCAGTCTGGATACAGGTGCGGTACTTGAGCGTCCCATGCAAATTTTCAATGCCCATTGGACACAGACCTTAGAACCCAGGGCTTTTTATGTTTACACGCCATACCGTTACCAAAGTGATTTGCCTAATTACGATACGGGCAGCAATGACTTCAATTTTGCAACCGTATTCACCGAAAACGCTTTTTCAGGCCAAGATCGCATTTCTGACTCGCACACCTTAACCTTGGGCGGCACATCACGGATGATCAATCCGGACACCGGCGCAGAAGGGGCGCGTTTTGGCTTAGCTCAGCGTTATCGTTTTGCAGCACAAAATGTATTGCTGACACCGGATGCAACCGCTGTGAATTCAGGGTACAGCGATATTTTGGGTGGTGCCAGCTTGTATTTGACGCCCAAACTGACTTTTGACAGCTTGGTGCAATACAACTATGAAGAAGGCCGCTCAGAGCGCAAATCCTACGGATTCCGTTACAACCCCAGCGGATATCGTGTCATCAACACAGCTTATCGCTACCAATACCAATCCTCCGAAGTCGTCGATGTCAGTTGGCAATGGCCTTTGAATGACTTGTGGAAAGATATAGGCATTGACCAAAGACAAGGCCAAGGTATGGGCGGCGGACGCTGGTATACGGTGGGACGATTGAATTACAGCATGCTAGATGAACGGCTGGTTGAATCCTTGCTTGGCTTTGAATACGACGGCGGCTGCTGGCTGGCTCGGGTCGCGGCTCAACGTACTCAGTTGTCATTGACCAGCGCCACATCGAGTTTAATGTTCCAATTGGAGTTGAATGATTTCTCAAAGCTGGGTTTAGGTTCCATGGGATCGGTCAAAGACAATATCTCGCGCTATCAAAATTTGCGTGAACCATTCAAGTTTTCTCCCAGTCCTTTTACGCAATATGAGTAAATACATGCGATTGAAAATCAAATTTGCCATCACAAGCAGCTTGTTGGTAATCCTTGGCTTGTATGGCCATTGCGCTTGGTCACAGTCGTTGAAACCGAGCCCGGGAAGTCAGTCTGCGGCGGGATTGATTTTGCGAAATGTGCCCACAGCACCGGCAATGGAGACCTCCGATCAACTGCAGGCTTTGGATTACATCGTCGCCGTGGTGGATAACGAACCCATCACCAATATAGAGGTGAATATTCTGGCTGCCATGGCGGATCCGGCCGCGGCTAAGCTGGGAAGAAGTGCACTGCTGCAAAATGCACTGGAAAACCTCATCAATGAATCTGCACAATTACAAGTTGCCAGGCAATTGAATATTCAAGTGTCTGCTGAAGAATTACAGCAAGCCATAGACCAGACGGCCAAGCGCAATAAATTAAGCGTCGAGGATTTAAAACAGCGATTGCTGGCCCAAGGTGTGGGCTGGGAGCGCTACCGAGCACAAATCAAAAGACAAATACTGTTGCAAAGAGTGCGTGAACGAGAAGTCATCAGCCGGATCAAGGTTCAAGACCACGAGATCGAGACTTTTTTACAGGAAAACAGCAAGACACAACCGGGCAAAAATGACGATATAAATATCGCTCATATTTTGTTGTCTGTGCCTGAAAAAGCCGATGCCGATGAGGTGACACGTGTGTTTAACAAAGCCGAAGAATTGCTCAGAAGAATCAAAGCCGGGGAAGATTTCAGCACACTTGCTGCGCAGAACTCAAATGCGCCTGATCGCGCCAATGGAGGACAACTTGGCATGCGCAATCCGGAAAAATACCCCACATTGTTTGTAGATGCCGTTCAATCCCTTCAGGTGGGTGGCGTCACCGGCCCGCTGCGATCGGGTGCGGGCTTTCATATTTTGAAGCTTTTAGAGAGAAAGTCGCCGAATGCCCTTCCCACGAGCATCACTCAAACTCGGGCCCGGCATATTCTGCTCAGACCTGGCGGCCAATTAAGCCAGGACTCTGCGCGCGCTCAACTTGCCGGTTACAAAATTCAAATAGAAACCGGCAAGGCGTCTTTTGAAGAATTGGCCACGCAATATTCACAGGACGCCAGTGCGATTCAGGGCGGCGATCTCGGCTGGGCCAATCCCGGCATGATGGTGCCTGAATTTGAAAAGGTCATGGATGCATTACAACCGGGTGAAATCGCGGACCCCGCGATATCGCGCTTCGGTGTGCATTTGATACAGGTGATGGAGCGCCGCGAAGCGCCACTCAGCTTGCGAGACAAACAAGACATGGCGCGCAATATCCTGCGCGAGCGCAAATTTGAAGAAACCTTGAAAAACTGGGAGCGTGAAGTCCGCGGTCGCGCTTACGTGGAATACCGTGAACCCCCGCAATAAGCCCGGGAGTCATTGATGGCGCAGCACCAAGCGCGCAAACGGTTCGGGCAACATTTTTTAACCGATGCCGGCGTCATTGACCAGATTGTTCAAGCCATCGCGCCCTTGGCCGGTGAGACCATGGTGGAAATCGGGCCTGGTCTGGCGGCCATGACCCAGCCTCTGGTCGAGCGCTTGGGGCATTTGCAAGTCATTGAATTGGATCGCGATTTGGCCAGGCGATTGCGTGAGCATGCGCAGTTGTCGGTGATTGAGGCTGATGTGTTGAAAGTAGATTTCACGGCCTTGGCTGCGTCAATGCCGACGCCGCAGATGCGTGTGGTCGGCAACCTTCCCTACAACATTTCTACACCCATACTTTTTCATTTGCTTGACCATGTTGCTGTGATCAAGGATCAGCATTTCATGCTTCAAAAAGAAGTGGTCGAGCGCATGGTGGCCGTGCCGTCTACCGCCCATTACGGGCGTTTGAGCGTGATGCTGCAATGGCGCTACGACATGGAAATGGTGTTGCTGGTCGGCCCACAGGCGTTCGATCCGCCGCCGCGCGTAGACAGCGCTGTTGTGCGCATGCTGCCGCAAGCGCAGCCAGCGCAGGTGGATGTAGGCTTGCTCAGCGAAATGGTGCAAGTGGCGTTCAGCCAAAGGCGCAAATTGCTGCGCCATACCTTGGGGAGGTGGTTGACTGAGCGAGGCTTCGACGGTGACTTTGATGTGCAGCGCCGCGCGGAAGAGGTGCCTGTGCAGCAATACCTGACGCTGGCAAAGGCTTTGTCGGTTTCCGGCTGACACAGCCCTTATTTACGACCGACGCGGCTTGTGCCGGACGACACAGGTAATCGTCAGCTATTGAGTGTTTTCAACAGCGTCTCGCGCATCAGGCGTTTCATCAATTTACCATTGGCATTGCGCGGCAAGGGCTCGCTGCTGAGGGTGAAACTCTCGGGTACTTTTTCGCGTGACAGCCGCGTGCTGCAAAAAAGCGTCAACTCTTCGGCACTGGCTGTATCGCGCAAAGAGATGAAGGCGTGCACGCGCTCACCGAGCACCGGACAAGGCTTGGCCACAATCGCACATTCCGCCACCGCAGGATGCTGGTACAAAGTGTTTTCCACTTCTATGCAGTAAATCTTGTAGCCGCCACGGTTGAGCATGTCTTTTTTGCGGTCCAGGATACGCACATAGCCTTGGGCATCCAGGCTGCCCATGTCTCCTGATTTCCAATAGCCGTCGACAAATTCTTTGGCGGTGGCTTCAGGGTTGTTCCAATAACCTGCAACCACCATGGGGCCTTTGATCCAGATCTCGCCCATGTCTCCGGCGGGGACGGGCTGTGCGTCATCGTCGACCACTTTGATATCAGCACACGCCAACGCTTGACCGACCGTGTCATTGTGCAAGGGCGTCATGCCCGGCGGCATCATGGTGGCAGGCGAGGTGGTTTCGGTCGCGCCATAGCAATTCATCAGCACCAAAGCAGGCAAGGTACGGGCCATGGCCTCGATGCTGGCCACCGGCATGGGTGCGCCGCCATAGGCACCCACTCGCCAATGACGCAAATCCATGTGGGAGAAATCAGGCTGCAACAAACACAGGTTGTACATGGCCGGCACCATGATGGTGTAAGTCATGGCTTCTTGCTGTGCCAACCGCAAAAACGCCGGCGCTTTGAAGGTCGGCAAGATGACCAGCGTACCTGCGACGTGCAGCATGGTGGTGACCAAAGCGACCAGACCGGTGACATGGCTTAAGGGCACGGCCGCCAGACCGACATCCTTCATGTCCAGCGCCATGCCGGCCTGGTAATGGATGCTGGAGTGCACAATGCCGAGATGACTCAGCATGGCGCCTTTGGGCCGACCGGTGGTGCCTGATGTGTACAAAATGACTGCCGTGTCTTCTTCTTGTACCGGGGCGGCTTGTTCAAGCTGTTGTTCAGTCAGCAGCGAATAAAAGTCCAGTGCCTGGGTGCAGCCGTCAAAACTGATGCGCCAGCGCAGACCCGGCAGACTGTCGGCGGCCGGTACCACGTCGGCCAGCGTGGATTCGTGCACCAGCATCACTGCAGCGCAGTGTTCCAGCATGTAATGCAGCCCCGGGGTTTGCTCCCGGATGCTGATGGGCACGGTGATGGCCCCTAATCGACTGGCTGCCAGCAGGCACAGTACAAACTCGATGCGGTTACCAAGCAGCAAAGCAATGCGGTCACCGGCGCGCACGCCCAGCGATTGCCAAGCGGCGGCCAATTGACCGACGCGACGGTTCAAGTCGGTGTAGCTGAGCCGGGCTTGTTCGCAGACCAGGGCGGTGCCCTGAGGGTTGGTCGCCAAAGCGTTTTCCAGCAAGGCGTGCAGGCTGCGCGGCCTGTCAATGAAACAGCGAAAAGCGCGGGTGTGTTGAAAATGCTCTTCAATTTGCTGCCGTGGCCAGCTCACCTCAAACGCGCCCATGCTTTACCCTTGTATCTGAAGTCAAAACCGCATGATGCCAGAAGCGGTCAGACAGACAGCTTTGTGTCAGGCTTCCAGGCGCAAAGCAATGGAGGCTTTGGTGTCGGTCAAGGCCACAGGCAAGTGGTAAGCCAGTTGGGTGAACAAGACTTCATGCAACTTCAGTTCTTCCACCCAGGCGGCTTTGTCGATGTGGGTCACGGTTTGGAATTGCGCAGGTGTGAAATCCAAACCTGTCCATGTGATTTCCTCGTAGGCCGGGCTGATGCCGAACACGTTTTCACGGCCTTTGGCGGCGCCTTCAATGCGGTCGATCATCCACTTCAGCACGCGCATGTTTTCACCGTAACCCGGCCAGACGAACTTGCCGTCCTCGCCTTTGCGGAACCAGTTGACGCAGAAAATCGCAGGCAAGGTCGCACCCGTGTTTTTGAGTGTGTCACCCATGTTCAACCAGTGCTGGAAATAGTCGCTCATGTTGTAGCCCATGAACGGCAACATAGCGAACGGGTCGCGTCGCACCACGCCTTGCTGGCCGGCGGCAGCGGCCGTGGTTTCCGAGCCCATGGTCGCCGCCATGTACACACCTTCGGTCCAGTTGCGCGCTTGCGTGACCAGAGGCACGGTGGTGGAGCGGCGGCCGCCAAAAATGAACGCGTCAATTTTCACGCCCGATGCGTCGTCCCAGGCACTGTCGAGTGCCGGGTTGTTGGTGGCGGCCACGGTGAAACGTGCATTCGGGTGCGCTGCTTTGGCGCCGGTTTCTTTGGCAATCGCAGGTGTCCAGTCTTTGCCTTGCCAGTCGATCAGGTGATCCGGCAAATGGCCGGTGTCTTTTTCCATGCCTTCCCACCACACATCGCCGTCATCGGTCAAAGCCACATTGGTGAAGATGACGTTCTTGTCAAGGCTGGCCATGCAGTTGGGGTTGGTGTGGAAATTGGTGCCGGGCGCGACGCCGAAGTAGCCGGCCTCGGGGTTGATGGCGCGCAATTCGCCATTGCTGCTGGGCTTGATCCAGGCGATGTCGTCGCCGATGGTGGTGACCTTCCAGCCGTCGAATCCGGCGGGCGGCACCAGCATAGAGAAATTGGTCTTGCCGCAAGCGCTGGGGAAAGCCGCAGCAACGTGGTATTTTTTGCCTTGCGGGTTGGTCAAACCCAGAATCAACATGTGCTCGGCCAGCCAGCCCTGATCGCGACCCATGTTGGAGGCGATGCGCAGCGCAAAACATTTTTTGCCCAACAAAGCGTTGCCGCCATAGCCAGATCCGTAAGACCAGATTTCGCGGGTTTGCGGGTAATGCACGATGTACTTGGTGCTGTTGCAAGGCCAGGCCACGTCTTTGTGTCCGGCGGTCAGCGGCGCGCCGACGGTGTGTACGCAGGGCACGAAATCGCCGTCTTCACCCAGCACATCAAACACGGCTTTGCCCATGCGGGTCATGATGCGCTGGTTCACCGCCACATAAGCGCTGTCAGACAACTCAATGCCGATGTGGGCGATGGGTGAGCCCAGCGGGCCCATGCTGAACGGCACCACATACATGGTGCGGCCTTTCATGCAGCCGTCAAACAAGGGCTGCAATGTGCGCCGCATCTCGGTGGGGTCCATCCAGTTGTTGGTGGGACCGGCTTCTTCTTTTTTCTCGGAGCAAATGTAAGTGCGGTCTTCTACACGCGCCACATCACTGGGGTCGGAGCAGGCCAAAAAAGAATTGGGGCGTTTGGCCGGGTTGAGTTTTTTGAACGTACCGGCATCCACCAATTGCTGGCACAAACGCTGGTATTCCTCTTCGCTGCCATCGCACCAGTGAACCTGATCCGGTTTGCACAAGGCAACCATGTCGTTGACCCAGGCGGTGAGCCTGGCGTGCTTTACATATGCAGGTGGGTTCATCAAACACTCCTCAATCAAAAAATTAAGGTCAGCGTCTGTGTGTGAGGCGCTGACCTCAATCCTTTGGCCCGGGGTCTCCGTGGGTTGGACATTCTAGGAATGCCTGAGGCCTGAAAAGCTGACAAATACCTTGGGTCTCAGACAAGTAAAAATCAAACAAAAGATATAAAAAAACGCCCGTAGGCGTTTTTGTACCGGGCAGGCGTCAGATACGCTGACGTCTACAGCCGCCTCAAGCCATGAAAACGGCAATGAAAGCCAGCAGAAAAATCAGCACAGCGCCGCCAATCGGCAAAACGATGGGCATCAAGGGGACAATAGACTCGACCACATCAGTGGACTCTGTGGCGTGAGAATGGTCAGACATGAGATTACCTTTGAACGTAAACAGACTGCTATTCTAAAACACAGAGCCTGACCGCAAACTGTCGGTGAAAATACCTTTTCAGATCCGCCTTATCGTTGCTTGTCCCCGCTATTTGTAAAGAGACACATGACAGATTTTCAAAACCCCGGTTACACCCGTGCCCAGTCCTTGCCCGGCTTGTTGCAACATCGCATCGCCATGCTGGACGGCGCCATGGGCACCATGATTCAGCGTTTCAAGCTCAGCGAAGCGCAATACCGCGGCCAGGGGTATGAAGGCGCCGACAGTCAGCAGGATCGCTTCAAAGACTTTCCCCGCGACGTCAAAGGCAATAACGAATTGCTCAGCTTGACCCGCCCGGACATCATCCGCGACATACATGAAGGCTATCTGGCTGCGGGTGCCGATTTGATCGAAACCAATACTTTCGGCGCGACCACCATCGCCCAAGCGGATTACGACATGGCAGACCTGGCGGTGGAAATGAATTTGGCGTCTGCGCGTATTGCCCGGGCCGCTTGTGACAAATTTTCTACGCCGGACAAACCGCGGTTTGCTGTCGGCGCTTTAGGCCCCACGCCCAAAACCGCCAGCATCAGTCCAGACGTGAATGACCCGGGCGCGCGCAACATCCATTTCGAGGAATTGCGGGTGGCCTACCTCGAGCAAGTGCAAGCACTGGTCGAAGGCGGCGTGGATGTGTTGCTGCTGGAAACCATCTTCGACACCTTGAATGCCAAGGCGGCTTTGTTTGCCATCGATGAATATTTCGAGCAAAGCGGCGAGCGTCTGCCACTGATCATCAGCGGCACGGTGACAGACGCGTCAGGGCGGATTTTGAGCGGCCAGACCGTGACCGCGTTCTGGCACAGCGTGCGCCATGCCAAACCGCTGGCCATCGGCCTCAATTGCGCTTTGGGCGCGGCCTTGATGCGGCCTTACATACAAGAGCTGGCCAAGGTGGCTGGTGACACCTTCATCAGCTGCTACCCGAACGCCGGTTTGCCCAACCCCATGAGCGAAACCGGCTTTGACGAAACACCGGATGTCACCAGTCGTTTGTTGCACGAGTTCGCAGCCGAGGGTTTGGTCAACATCGTCGGCGGTTGCTGCGGCACCACGCCCGAGCACATTCGCGCTATGGGTGATGCGGTCACGCCTTTGAAGCCGCGTGGCGTACACCCGGGCGGCGCTTATAAACAAGCGGCTTGAAGCGGCTAAGTTCTCGCGGAGTCGCGGGTCAAAGCAGGCGTTATTGGCTGATCACAGACTTAACCGGCGCGGCTTTCAATTTCCAAGGCCATCGCTTTGCCCAGCTCTACGCCCCATTGGTCAAACGCATTGATGCCCCAGATGGCCGCCTGACAAAACACCTTGTGTTCGTAAAGCGCAATCAGCGCGCCCAAGTTGTATGGGGTCAGGCTGTCCATCCACAAAGTGCTGCTGGGGATATTGCCGGGGAAACTGCGGTGCGGTGTTAAACGCTTGGCCTCTGACAAAGACAAGCCCTCTGCCAGCAGCGCCGCCAAGGTTTCTTCGGGCGGGCGGCCCAGCGCCAGCGCCTTGGCCTGGGCTTGCATATGGAGCAGCACCACACGCTGGTGCTCTGCCGCCAAGGGCAAACCGGCATGACCATGGCGCACGCCGATGAAATCGACAGGCACTGTCTGGCTGCCCTGGTGTATCAACTGGAAATACGCGTGCTGGCCGTCGTTGCCCAGCCCACCCCACAACACCGGCGCTGTCGCCACCTTGCAATCGCTGCCGTCGGTATGCACACGTTTGCCGTTGGACTCCATGTCTTGCTGCTGCAAAAAAGCGACCAGTTTGCCCAGCGCCGAGTGGTAGGGCGCCACGTGGTGGGTGGAGGCACCCAGAAAATTGCGGTTCCATACCCCCAGCAAGGCCAGGGTCAGCGGCATGTTGTCTGCGGCAGGCGCTTGCAGAAAATGCTTGTCCATAGCGTGCGCGCCTTGCAGCATTTGCAGGTAAGCCTCGCGACCTATCGCTACTGTCAGTGGCAAACCGATGGCCGACCACACTGAATAACGACCGCCTACCCAATCCCAGACCCGGAAACAGCGCTCGCTGCTGATGCCTTGTGACTGCGCCAGTGCAGGCTTGGCCGTGACCGCCGCCAGGTGCAAATGCAGATCGGCCTGCGGGCAGCCTGCGTCCAGCAACCAGCGCCGGGCCGACGCGAACAAAGTCATGGTTTCTTGTGTCGTGAAGGATTTGCTTTGCACCACAAACAAGGTACGCGAAGCTTGCAACGGCGCCAAGGTGGTGGCCAGGCTCCAGGCGTCCACGTTAGAGACGTAATGCAGCCGCACCAGTGGCTGAGTCCATACAGCGTCTAAATGTGACAAAGCCTCAGTAGCCATGCGCGGCCCCAGGTCCGAGCCGCCAATCCCTAAATTCACCACGTCAGTGATGCGCTCTGCGCCAAAGCCTTTGCAATCTCCTCCCCGAAGTTGCTCGGCAAAACTGCAATACCTGTTCAGCTCGGTGCTGACGGCGGTTGAAATTTCTTGACCCCAAGGCGGCTCGGCTTGTTCGCTGCCACGCAAAGCCACGTGTAGCACCGCGCGTTGTTCGGTGGAATTGATGGCCTCACCCCGGAACATGGCTTGCGCGTGGGCCATCACACCGGATTCTTGCGCCAATCCATGCAAGGCTTGCATCACATCGGCGTCGACCCGCTGGTGTGATGCATCCAAGCTCAATCCGGCGGCATTGAACTGCAACTTGGCATGTCGTTGCTTATCTTCTAGCAACTCACGCAAAGGCGCTTGGCCTTGTTGTGCCAGTTCATGTAATTGATGCCAGGCTGGGAGGTGTTCCGGGCGGATAAAGCGAGTCATGTCATTACAGCAAAAAGCCGGGTTGGTGGGCAGCGAGCACAGACTCTAGAATAAGGCATATCCTAAGGAGCGTTGCAGCTTTTCACAAAGCCAGGCTTGGGACATTTCTTCGCAACGACGCTCACCTGTTTCGCATCCACCAGGTGAGTCTATGAATTCAGTTTCCCGTCTTGTCCCGCCCATGAAGCTCTCAGGCTTAGAGCCTGTGTTCATCAGCTCCAGCCAATCGCATGGCGCCGAACAAGACAACGATGGCGGGCTGGGCGCGCAACCGCAAGCGACGTTCGTCAACATCGGCGAGCGCACCAACGTCACCGGCTCCAAAGCCTTTGCCCGCATGATTTTGAACGGCGAGTACGAGCAAGCCTTGGCGGTGGCGCGGCAACAGGTGGAAAACGGCGCTCAAATCATTGACATCAACATGGACGAAGCCATGCTCGACAGCCAGGCGGCCATGGTGCGGTTTTTGAATTTGATTGCGTCTGAACCTGACATTGCCCGCGTGCCCATCATGATCGACAGCAGCAAGTGGTCGGTCATAGAAGCCGGATTGCGCTGCATACAAGGCAAAGGCATTGTGAATTCCATTAGCATGAAAGAAGGTTTGGACGAATTCAAACGCCAGGCGAAGTTGATCAAACGCTATGGCGCAGCGGCCGTGGTGATGGCCTTCGATGAGAAAGGCCAAGCCGACACCTACCAACGCAAAGTAGAGATTTGCGAACGCGCTTACCGCGTGTTGGTAGACGAAGTGGGGTTTGCGCCCGAGGACATCATCTTTGACCCGAACATATTTGCCATCGCCACAGGCATAGAAGAACACGACAACTATGCGGTGGATTTCATCGAAGCGACACGCTGGATCAAACAGAACTTGCCCGGCGCAAAGGTGAGTGGTGGCGTGTCGAATGTGTCCTTCAGTTTTCGCGGTAACGACCCGGTGCGCGAAGCCATACACACGGTGTTTTTGTACCACGCGATCCAAGCCGGCATGGACATGGGCATTGTGAACGCAGGCATGGTCGGCGTGTATGACGACTTGGAGCCGGTGTTGCGCGAGCGTGTGGAAGACGTGGTGCTCAATCGGACACCGCAATACAAAGAGGGTGAAGAACATGTCAGTCCGGGCGAGCGATTGATTGAGATCGCTGAAAACGCCAAAGGTGCTGCCAGAGACGACAGCGCCAAACTTGCCTGGCGCGGCACGCCCGAAACACCGGTGGCAGTGGCGCAGCGCTTAAGCCACGCGCTGGTGCACGGCATCACCGACTTCATCACCGTGGACACCGAAGAGGCATACCGTGAAACGCTGGCCACAGGCGGCAGACCTTTGCATGTGATTGAAGGGCCGCTCATGGACGGCATGAACATCGTCGGCGATTTGTTCGGGCAGGGCAAGATGTTTTTACCGCAGGTGGTGAAAAGCGCGCGGGTCATGAAGCAAGCGGTCGCGCATTTGATTCCCTATATTGAAGAAGAAAAACGCCAGCAGGAAGCGGCCGGTGAAGAGGTGAAAACCAAGGGCAAGATCGTGATTGCCACGGTCAAAGGCGATGTGCACGACATAGGCAAAAACATTGTCACTGTGGTGCTTCAATGCAATAACTTTGATGTGGTCAACATGGGCGTGATGGTCGCTTGCCACGAGATACTGGCACGGGCCAAGGTGGAGGGCGCGGACATCATCGGCTTGTCCGGCCTGATCACACCATCGCTGGAAGAAATGCAGTACGTCGCCAGCGAAATGCAAAAAGACGATTACTTCCGCATGCGCAAAATCCCGTTGTTGATCGGCGGCGCCACATGCAGCCGGGTGCACACTGCTGTGAAGATTGCGCCGCATTACGAAGGCCCGGTGGTGTATGTGCCGGATGCGTCCCGCAGCGTCGGTGTGGCCCAAGGCTTGCTGAGTGATCAGGCCGCGCAATTCATTGCCGAGTTGAACGCCGACTACGACAAAGTGCGCACGCAACACGCAAACAAAAAACAAACCCCGCTGCTGCCGCTGGCCAAAGCGCGTGCGAATGCAGCGCATATCAACTGGTCGGCTTACAAGGCTGCCACGCCACGCTTTTTAGGTAAACGCGTGTTCAAAAACTTTGACCTGGCAGAACTGGAAACCTATATCGATTGGGGCCCGTTTTTCCAAACCTGGGATTTGGCCGGTCCGTTCCCCGCCATATTGAAAGACGAGATTGTGGGTACAGAAGCACAACGTGTGTTCAGCGATGGCAAGCGCATGTTGAAGCGTCTGGTCGAAGGCCGTTGGTTGAACGCGCACGGGGTGGTGGGTTTGTACCCGGCCAACAGCCTGGGCGACGACATTGTGCTGTGGACCGACGAAACCCGCACGCAACGCGCATTGACCTGGTGCGGTTTGCGTCAGCAAACCGAAAAGCCGGTGCATGACGGTGTGCAAAACCCGAACCGTTGCCTGTCTGATTTTGTCGCGCCCTTCACAGACGCAAACGGCCAACCCACCGGTTACAAAGACTATGTCGGTATGTTCGCGGTCACATCAGGTCTGGGTGTCGAAGCGAAAGAAAAATATTTCATGGACGACCATGACGACTACAGCGCCATCATGCTCAAAGCTTTGGCGGACCGACTCGCCGAAGCGTTCGCAGAATGCATGCACGCGCGTGTGCGGCGCGACCTGTGGGGCTATGCCGCCAACGAACAGTTAAGCCAGGAA
>CANGCZ010000024.1 GCA_947452325.1 Comamonadaceae bacterium
GGCGGTGGAAGTCATCGTCAGCGAAGGCCAGGTCTGTGAATCCGCGTGTGCGGTAGCGTACTTGGGGGCCGTGTACAAACGGGTTCAAGCAACCGGCAGAGTGGTTCTGCATTTAAGCGGAGAACACGGCAGAGGTTTTGATTGCGCCAGAAGTATCGACATGATGCCTCTAAAGAATTACTTGTTATCCACAAATAGTAGACAATCAGGTCAGTCTTTGTATAACCAAGCGCTGACACATTGCAGTAGCGGAAAAGGTTGGGATTTGTCTTGATATGCCAGTGATTGTGATAGCCAACCCCAAAGGGGGTTCCGGGAAATCCACCCTGTCAACCAATGTGGCAGGGTTTTTTGCTTCACGCGGCCATGCAGTCA
Organism: Comamonadaceae bacterium; assembly: GCA_947452325.1. GTDB lineage: Bacteria > Pseudomonadota > Gammaproteobacteria > Burkholderiales > Burkholderiaceae_C > Limnohabitans. The sequence continues at coordinate 376 of CANGCZ010000024.1, forward strand.
TGCTGGGCGACGCGGATGTACAGCAGTCTTCCCGTTTGTGGCTGGGCTTGCGCCCCGCTGAGGCCGCCACCATCACCACCTGGGAATTACAAGCAGACCTGGTCTTGACTGCCAAGCCGCCCAGAGGCACCACCCATGTGGTGATTGACACGCCCGGCGGTTTGGGGGGATGGCGCTTCAAAGAAGTGGTGTCCCGGGCTGACAAACTATTGATACCCATCATGCCATCTATTTTTGACATGTATGCGTCTCAGACATTCATTGAACAATTGCGGGAAGTCACCAAGACCAGTAAAACCAAGCTAGGCATAGTGGGCATGCGGGTCGATGAGCGCACGATTGCTGCGAGTAAATTGCGCGAATTCATGGACAAGTTAGATGTGCCCATCATTGGTTTTTTACGCGATACACAGTACTACTTGCACATGGCAGCGCACGGCCTCAGCCTGTTTGACCTCACCCCTTCAAAAGTGCAAAAAGACCTGCAACAGTGGCAGGTGATATGCGAATGGCTGGAAAGCTGATTACTTCAAGAATTCCAAAATAGCTTCAGCCACTTTCTGCGGCGCTTCGCGTTGAGGGAAATGTCCGACTCCGTTGATCAAATGCCGTTCATAGAGGCCGCTGAAAAACTTTTCTTTGTTGGCAGAAGTCGCGGGCAAACTCACACCGTCAAGCGCTCCGTGCAGCATCAGGGTAGGCATTTGCAGCACCGGAGCAGGCACCAGTTTCTTTTCGTCTTCGTCGTAATACGGGTCGCTGGGCGCATGTCCCCAGCGATGCTGGTAAGAATGCAAGGTGACTTCGGCCCAATCGGGCGTGTTGAAAGCCATGGCGGTTTGCTCGAATTCATCCGGCAGGTACCAGCCTTTAGGTGCCCAGGTGTCCCACATGCGTTGCGAGAATGCCTTGCCCTCGGCGCGCACAGTGCGTTGCCCGCGTTCAGTGGCCATGAACCAGTGATACCAGTACAACTGGGTTTGCTCCATGCTCAAAGACTGCGCCGGGTCATTGGTGCCGTAACCGACAGAGATCATCACCATGTGGCTGGCAATACCGGGCTGCAAACCGCAGGCATTCGCAACCGCGCGTGCACCCCAATCGTGGCCGACAAGCACGGGCTTGTTCAAGCCAAGCGCCGCCACAAATTCAACCATGTCACGGCCCAAGCTAGACAACTGACCGGTGCGCGGTGTGTCTTCATGCAAAAAAGTGGTGGGCAAAAAACCGCGCAAAGCCGGTGCAACCACCCTGTAACCGGCTGCCACCAGATGCGGCACCACATGGTGCCAGCAGCGGATGCTGTCGGGCCAGCCGTGCGCCAGCACAATCGTGTGCTCGCCTTGCGGATTCCATTCGCAATAACCGATGCGAAGCAGCCTGGTTTCAATAAATTGCATGTTCATAGGCGTATTCATGGTGATTCTGGGGTGTTATCTCAGCAATGGCCCGCGCAAACAGGCCACGAGTTGAAGATTTTTAAGCACGGTGCCGTACTTGGTTTTGTCCCATTGAGATGGAGTGGGAATATTGATTAGCTTGGCGCCGGTTTGCATTTGACCCTCGTAGCCGTACACGGCAAGGTAACGGTATTTGTCGTGGTCGCAATCGAACTCCACCCACTTGCTGACCGACAGCACATTTTGTACCGTGATGTTGCCGTGATTGGTCAACATCCAAATGGTGGAGTTGCGATTTTTGTTTTGAACCAGGGTGGTTTTGTCCACCAAAACAGTGTCTCCGTCCAAGCTGGAAAAATATGTCCATTCAGCGTGCGCTGACAGCGGCATAACTGCCAGCGAGGCAGCCCACAAAAAGCTTTGTAAAAGCAGACTCCGGGCGCGCTGGCGCATCATGAATCAATCAATGTGGCGCTACAGGCAGTCGGGGGACTTGGGCGAAGTCAGCAGGAATATCTCCGGTCAGGCTCTCCAGAAAGCTGACGATGTGGCTGACGTCTTCATCCGACAATTGTTTGCCGAGTTGCAACTGTGCCATGACGCGCACGGCCTGGGGCAAAGTGGCTACCGAGCCGTCGTGAAAATAAGGCGGCGTGGCAGCCACGTTACGCAGCTGCGGCACTTTGAACATGAATGCATCGGCTTCGTCTTTGGTGTCGTGAAAACGGCCTTTGTCATAGCCTTTGAAGGCCTCTTTGGGTGTGCTGCCGGTGACCAGCCAGTAGTCCTGGGTGATACCGAATTTCTGGTAAGACTGGCCGCCAACCGTCACGCCGTTGTGGCAACCGGCGCAACCTGTGTTGATGAACTTGTCGAGTCCCAACTTGGCGTTGCGCGACAGCGCTTGCGCATCACCTTTTAAAAATTTATCAAAGGGTGCCGGCGTCAACAGAGTGCGTTCAAAAGCGCCGATCGCCTTGCTCCAGTTTTCAACGCTCACCGGCTTGGCATCTTGCGGATAAGCCGCTTTGAACAAGGGCAAATAGCCCAATTGGGTGAGTTTGGTTTCCACTTGTTCATTGCTGGTGTTGCCGTATGCCAGCGGGCTGAGAACGGCCTTGTAAGCCTGTTCCTCGACCGTGGCGCGGTTACCGCCGTAATGCTGAGCAATCAACAATGAGGTGTTGAACACAGTATGCGCATTGCGGGGCAGTTGCTTGCCGTGTACGCCCACGGTCAAAGCCAAGGAATCAGCGCCATGGTAAGCCGGGTTGTGGCAAGTGACGCAGCCCAGGCGACCATCGGCTGACACCCGGGTTTCATAAAACAAGGACTTTCCCAGGGCTACGCGCAAAGGTGTGAGCTCGGTGTTTTCAAGCGCTGAAGACGCCGGCAGCGGTTTGAACAAGGCATTGGCTTTGGCAATCAAGGCTTGGTCATCGTTATCCGACCAGGCCAGTGGAGGGAACAGCAGAAAAGCGCCTGCCGCCAATGCCAGCGCGCTCAGGCTGGAGATCAGTTGATGCGTTTTTTTCATGTCAGACTTTCAGAACAAACCGACGATATTTCCACTGTCATCGATATCGATGGCGTGGGCAGAGGGACTCTTAGGCAGACCGGGCATGGTCATGACGTCGCCGCACACCATGACTATGAACTCGGCACCGGCGGCAAGGCGCACTTCACGAATGTGCAAAGTATGCCCGCTTGGTGCACCCAAAGCTTTGGCATCGGTAGAAAACGAATACTGGGTTTTGGCAATACATATCGGGTAATGACCGTAGCCCTGCTCTTGCAATTTATCTATCAATGTCTTGGCTTTAGCGTCAGCGGAAATACCTTGGGCGCCGTAAATTTTTCGCGCCAGTGTTTCGGCTTTGTCCCAGAGGCTTTGTTTTTCGTCATACACAAATTGAAATTGGTTAGGCTGATCGCACAAGGCGACCACCGCGTGAGCCAGATCGACTGCACCGGCACCGCCTTGCGCCCAATGTCTGGCCACCACCACTTGTGCACCGTACACGGCGCAGGCTTTTTCCAGCATGGCGATTTCGGCCGCGGTGTCTTCGGTGCGGTGGTTGATGGCAACCACACAAGGCAAACCAAAATGTTGGCGGATATTGTGCAAATGCCGCTCCAGATTCACCATGCCTTTTTCAAGTGCTGGTAAATTTTCAACGCCCAGGTCCTTGACCGCCACACCGCCGTGGTACTTGAGAGCCCTGACGGTGGCGACCAGCACCACCGCAGAGGGCTGGAGGCCGGATTTGCGGCATTTGATGTCAATGAATTTTTCAGCACCCAAGTCTGCGCCGAATCCGGCCTCGGTGACCACGTAATCGGCCAACTTAGCCGCAGTGCTGGTGGCAATGACGGAGTTGCATCCGTGCGCGATATTGGCAAACGGCCCCCCGTGGATGAATGCCAGGTTGTTCTCCAGGGTTTGCGCCAGGTTCGGAGCCAACGCATCCTTGAGCAAGGCGGTCATGGCCCCGTGGGCCTGTAAATCAGAAGCCAACACGGGAGCGCCTTCGGTGTTGTAAGCAACAACTATCCGTCCAAGTCGCTGCTTCAAATCAGCCAGGCTGCTGGCCAGACAGAAAATAGCCATGACTTCGGAGGCAACCACAATATCAAAACCGTCTTCACGCGGCACGCCGTTGGCGGTGCCGCCCAGACCCACAACCATTTGACGCAAAGCGCGGTCGTTCATGTCCATGACGCGCTTCCAAGCGATGCGGCGTGTATCGATTTTTAAAGCATTGCCATGGTGAATATGGTTGTCAAGCATGGCGGCTAACAGGTTGTGCGCCAGGCCAATCGCGCCGAAGTCACCGGTGAAATGCAAATTGATGTCTTCCATGGGCACAACTTGTGCCATACCGCCGCCGGTGGCGCCACCCTTCATGCCGAACACCGGCCCCAGTGAAGGCTCGCGCAAACAAATCAAACTTTTTTTACCGATTTTGCAAAGCGCGTCTCCGAGGCCAACGGTGGTGGTGGTTTTGCCTTCACCCGCCGGCGTGGGCGAAATGGCCGTCACCAAAATCAATTTGCTGTCTTTTTTAGCAGGTAAACCAGCGATGTATTTCAAAGACAACTTGGCTTTGTGGTGACCGTAGGCGTACAAATGTTCGTCGGCTATGCCTAATGTGTGGTTGACCAACTCGGGAATCCGTTTGAGGCTGGCTTGTTGAGCGATCTCAATATCACTTTTCATGGTAATTGGAGAGAAATATAAAAAACACAAGTTTAACGTCAAGCGCCAAGCGACGAGGCCAAGTATTGATCTGCATCAAGGCATTGAAACTGCGCACAGACCTGAAGCACACTTGGGGTGATAAAGTTGATTGTGACTTTTTTCTAAGGAGATGGACATGAGATGGTTGATCACTGCATTGCTCATCTGTTTGACGGGATCCGTCGCTGCGCAAGCCAATTTACAGGTCGATTTTCGCTGGCTGATGGCTAACCACTGCAACAATAACTCGCCGGCATTGAAATTGAAAAATATCCCGCCAGGCACCACTGTCTTGCGTGTACAAATGATTGACCTTGACAACAACAAGCATGACCACGGCGGCGGCGAGTTGGTTCAAGCGCAAGGCTTTCCCGCGGATTTTTTGATCACAGCCGGAAGCTTGGATAAATACAAAGGCCCCTGCCCTGAAAACTTCACCACCCTGGGTCACGAATACCAGTTCAATGTCTCAGCGCTTGACAGCAACAACAAAACCCTTGCCAGCGGATCAGCCAAGGCACCCTTCTCGGCAAAATTTGTGATACTGCAAGGTGTCATCGGCAACCAATAATTTATTCCAACTCATGAAAACAACTTCTGTGACTTTAGTGACCGGCGGCGCCAGCGGCATCGGTGCTGCCTGCGTTAAATACCTGATCGACAAGGGCCACCAAGTCGTTGTGATGGATTTGCCTGATCCGGCTTCGGTAGACCCGCGTGCCTTGGGCTTCATCGCCTGTGATGTGACCGACGAAGCCGCGGTCAAGGCGAGCCTGGAAAAAATCGAGGCGCATTACGGCCCAGTGGATGCACTGGTCAACAGCGCCGGTATTTTGCAAAACCGTTTGCCCCCTGACAGACTGGGTATGAAGGAGTGGGAGCGCGTGTTGAATGTGGACTTTCGCGGCACCTATCTGTGCTGTGCCGTTTTCGGTATGGCCATGGTCCAACGCAAGCGTGGTTCGATTGTGAACATTGCCTCTATTGCCGGCATGCGTTCCAACCCCTTGCATGCTTACGCCCCAGCCAAGGCTGCGGTCATTTCCATGACTGCCGGACTGGCGGCGGAATGGGGTCGTACCGGCGTGCGCATCAATGCAGTTTCGCCTGGCTATACCCGCACCGAGGCCTTACAAGCAGCGATAGACCGAGGCGACCGCGACCCCAGCGATTTGATGTCACAAGCCGCCATGGGCCGCTTGGTGGAACCTCACGAGGTGGCAGTAGGTGTAGCGTTTTTACTTTCGCCAGAGGCCACAGCCATCACCGGTATCAATCTACCGGTGGATGCCGGTTGGCTGGCGGGTTCAACGTGGCAAACCTATGGCGGCGTGCCTGAGGCTCAGTGAAACATATCCCCGGTCATGTCCTGCAGCAACTCCTGGTACAGGTGATGGAACTCCACGGAACTCATGACCGGTTGATCCGGCATCACGGCTTCATCTAAAACAGGCAAAGGCCGCGTCAACCGTTGATCGACCGGCCAGTTTTGCGAGACCGCATACTTCATGCAAGCGCGAAAGCTCACAAGGCAGGCATCAATTTTCTTTTCATGCAAGCCGTTTTCCTGCATGCGAAAAATGAATTTGCGAACGCTTTGCGCAGAAATGTTTTCAATCTGGTATAGACCGAAAAAACCCAGCAGCGGGTGACTCAAATGGTTGATGCGGGTGTGAATCTGGCTTGTGTGGCTTTCCACCGAAAGACTTGCGATGAAGCGCAGTGCCAATTGGTTGAATGAAAGACTGACAGGTGATTTATGCCACTGTAATTGTGGTTTGTCGTGCCTGACTGACTTCAACACAGTATTCACGCGCACCCTTTCAGGGTTAAACAACGATCATTTCACGCAAGCCCTCTACCCGCTTCATGATGGTATCAATATCAACCTTTTCCACACCAGCGTGAGTCAACGTATCTTTCAATACATCTGCCACTTCGTCAAAATGAAGGCCGATGATATGGTACTTGGAATGCGCAGTGTACATGTCTCGCCCGGTATAGATTTCTGCGGGTTTACCCATGACGTAAGCAATGTACTTGACCGTGTGTTCGGCCAGGTGCTCCAAGTCAACACCATCAAAATAGGCCGCCAAATGCGCTCTGAGCATGATTTCTCTGTGGAAAGCACGCACGAGTTTGGCAATGGTAGGAACGCCGCCGTACTTGTCAAACAAAGTGACCGAGTTTGAACTATCGGGAGTGGGGTTCATAGTTCTACAACCTGTGATTGTTCAAAGCCTGAGACCGCTTTAAATAATAGCTTATGGTTTATTTGGTGTAGGCACAAACTTTTTGCATGATTTTTTCATCCAATGATCCGCTGTCAGGCAGGATCCAATTGCCGTTTCCATTGCCTCTGGCAAGAATTTCTCCGCTGGCCATTTCACCGGTGAAAGCAGCAATTTGCATGACTCTGCCTTTGGTTTGAGGACAATCGTATTCCTCCACCGAACGGAATGACATCACGCCTTGCGAATTGGCCTGACCGAGATCATTTAAAACCCAGATCCGCTTGTAATTGTCAACAACTGTGACGGTCTCCAGGTCAATGAAAAACCTGGAGTTACCTTGTTCGGTGTGAATCAATTGCCATTCAGCATGCGCTGAAACAGAAAGAAAAGCAGCAAGAAACAAGAGTTTTTTCATGGCAGGGTCAATCGTTGATAGGTTGATACAAAAAAGGGCTAGTTCTTTGTGAGAACTAACCCTGAATGTGTGGTCGGCGTGGCGGGATTCGAACTCGCGACCCCTTGCACCCCATGCAAGTGCGCTACCAGGCTGCGCTACACGCCGATCACAGCATTATAGCCATGCTTAGTCTAGTAAGCCGCGTATCTCGAACAATTCTTGCCTCAGCAACTGCAATTTGCTGGCGTCGTTACCGGACAAACTTCCGGCCCAGGGATCTTCGTTTTTAGCTTCGTCCAATGGCAGATTTTCTTCAAGCTCTTCAAGGCCGGCCAACATGATTTCGCCTGAACGTTTTTTGTCACGTTCATGCTGAACCAATTCCTGTAATTTATTGCGAGCGCCGATGATGGTAAAGCCCTGCTCATAAAGCAAGTCACGGATTCTGCGGATCATCAACACTTCATGGTGCTGGTAGTAACGGCGGTTACCACGTCTTTTCATGGGACGAAGTTGCGTGAATTCCTGCTCCCAATAACGCAAAACATGCGGCTTGACGCCGCACAGCTCGCTGACTTCACCAATGGTGAAGTAGCGTTTTGCAGGAATGGAAGGGAGAGAATTCTCCATGAAAACAATCAGTTAAATGTGGGTTGTAGAGGTTACACGAAGACCGGAGTCATTCAAAGCATATCGACATAAAAACAGAAAAAAATAGTCGATTAAAAGGCAATCCACCCACAATTGTGCATATGCTGGATGTGACTGAGAGCGGGTCCTGGCGAAAATGAAAAATTTAGTTTGCTTATTGCAACTCGACTGCGGCCAAGCCTTGAATGTGTTCTTTGAGCTTTTGGCTTGCGTGAAAGGTCACCACGCGCCGGGCCTGTATCGGAATGGCCTCGCCGGTACGCGGATTACGCCCGGGTCTAGGTGCCTTGGTGCGGATCTGAAAATTGCCGAAGCCGGAGATCTTGACGTCCTCTCCAGCGACTAGCTTTTGCGCGATCAAATCAAAAAAAGCATCAATCATGTCCTTGGATTCGCGCTTGTTCAAACCGATTTGCTGGAACAGCAATTCAGCCAATTGGGCTTTGGTCAGTGCCGGTGTTTCCAGGCTTTCAAATGACAGGTTCATGGATACCGCTCCTTCAAGTACGCAGTCTGGCTTGCAGCTGACGGGTCAATTGATAAACAATAGCTTGGATGATCGCCTCAATTTGGGACTCTGTCATGGTGATCTCGTTCTTGCTTTGCAGGAACAGGCGAACCGCCATGCTTTTTTCACCAGCCGACACCGTGGCATCAGGTTTTTGCGGGCGGTACACATCAAACAACACCGCATGATCGACGGCGATAGCAGCCGGTGAGCTGTGTATGCATTGCATGAGCGCATCGTGCGTCACAGATTCATCAACCACAATAGCCAGATCCCGCTCGACCGCGTGCAATTTGGACACAGCTTGCGCTTGCGGCACAGGGTGTTGCAGCAAAGCGTCCAAGGTCAATTCAAACAACACGGGTGCTTGCGCGAAATTCCATTGCTGCCTCCACTTGGGGTGCAGTTCACCCAGCCAGCCTATGGTTTGTCCTTGGTGTTCTATCCGGGCAGAGCGTCCGGGGTGCAAAGCAGGATGTTCAGCTGAGTGAAACACAGGATGCAAACCCGTCAGTAATTGACAGACATCCGTTTTGACATCAAAAAAACCCACCGGTGTGGCGTCTGCGTTCCAGCCCAAAGGATGAACAGGACCGTAAGCCAATCCGGCCAGGTGCATGGGTTGGTTGATACCAGCCACGGTTTGCAAACTGTCCTTCACCGAGGCGTCGCGTTTGAAGACGCGACCGGCTTCGAACACTTTGATACGAGAGGCTTTTCTATCTAAATTGAATTTTGCAACTTGCAACAACGAAGCCATCAGCGAAGAACGCATCACACTCATTTGGCTTGCAATCGGATTGAGTAATTGCAAGGGGTTTGCGTTACCGGCTAAGGTGTGTTCCCAGGCGGCCTCGACAAAACTGAAATTGATGGTCTCCTGGTAACCCAGATCGGCGAAGTGACGGCGCACAGAAAACACATTTCGGCGATGTTCAGGCAAGACTTTAGGAATGATGGGAGCACTTGGTGGCGTTGATGGCAGGTTTTCAAAACCGGACATGCGCGCCACTTCTTCAATCAAATCTTCTTCAATCTTTAAGTCAAAGCGATAACTTGGCGGCACCACCTCAATCTCGCCAGGACTTTCTTTGACTTGTAAACCCAAGCCTGTCAAGGCCTCAGTCATCGCCTGCTGACTCAAAGCGGTTCCCAGCACCTTGTTGGCCCGGGACACACGCATGCTCACGGGCGTGGGCTGCGGCACGTTTGCCAGGTGATCGTCCACCGGACCGACAAGCGCAGAATGCGTTGCACAAATTGAAAGTATCAAGGCCGTGATGTGCTCGATGTGATCAACCGTAGCTGCTGGATCCACACCACGTTCAAAGCGGTGTCCGGCATCCGTGGCAAAGTTAAAACGTCTTGACCTGCCTGCGATGGCCGTGGGCCACCAGAAGGCGGCTTCAAGGTAAATATCCGTGGTGCTGTCTGACACAGCTGTGGCCGCACCACCCATGATGCCAGCCAGCGATTCAACCTGTCGTTCGTCAGCGATCACGCCCACTTTGTCGTCCAGCGTCACGGTTTGACCGTTCAGTAGCTCAAGTTGTTCCCCACTTTTACCCCAGCGAACTGTCAAACCGCCTTGGATTTTTTGCAAATCAAAAATATGCGTTGGCCTGCCGTATTCAAACATCACATAGTTTGAAATATCTACCAAAGGGCTGACGCTGCGTTGTCCGCAACGCGCCAAACGCTGCACTATCCACTGCGGGGTTTCGACTCGGGTATTCAAGCCCCGAATGATGCGACCACTGAAACGGCCGCACAAATCTTTGGCCTGTACATCGACCGGTAATACGTCTTTGGTATCAGGTGAAACAGGCGTGAAGATTTGTTGCTTCAAAGGCGCGCCGGTCAGCGCGGCCACTTCACGAGCGACGCCATAAACACTCAGGCAATGGGCCAGATTCGGCGTGAGCTTGAGGGTGAACAAGGTGTCATCCAAGTTCAGATGCTCGCGAATATTGACGCCTGGCACCGCATCGGCCGCCAACTCCAACAAGCCCTGACTGTCTTCAGAAATCTTCAATTCACGCGCGGAGCACAACATGCCCTGGCTTTCTACACCGCGCAATTTACCCAGTTTGATGTGAAAGGGTTTGCCATCTTCACCGGGAGGCAACTCTGCTCCAACCAATGCACAAGGCACTTTGATGCCAGCGCGTGCGTTAGGTGCGCCGCAGACGATGGACAACCAGTCTTGCTTGCCAACATTGACTTTGCAGATCCGCAATCGGTCTGCATCAGGGTGCTGCTCGACAGACACAATTTCGCCGACCACCACATGACTAAAGGGCGGTGCCACCGCTTGCATCTCCTCGACTTCCAGACCGGCCATGGTCAAGGTGTCAGCCAATTGCTGCGTCGTGATGGGAGGGTTGCAGAATTCGCGCAACCAGGATTCAGGAAACTGCATGAACTTGCCTTGAAAATGTCATTGGAACTGGCTGAGAAAACGGATGTCACCGTCAAAGAACAACCTTAAATCGTTCACACCGTAGCGCAACATGGTGAGGCGGTCCGGTCCCATGCCGAAAGCAAAACCAATGAACTGCTCTGGGTCTAGTCCCATGTTGCGCACCACATTCGGGTGCACTTGCCCGGAACCTGCCACCTCTAACCAACGTCCGGCCAATGGGCCGCTTGGGAATTGGATATCAATCTCGGCGCTCGGTTCGGTGAAAGGGAAAAAACTTGGCCTGAAACGCAAGACCAAGTCGTCGTTTTCAAAAAAAGTTTTGCAAAAATCGGTGAACACCACTTTCAAATCCTTGAAGCTGATGTTCTCGCCTATCCACAAACCTTCACATTGATGAAACATGGGCGAATGCGTGGCGTCGCTGTCCACCCGGTAGGTACGTCCGGGTGCAATCACGCGTATTTCCGGCATGCCTTGACCTGCGTCTATGCGCGCTTGGTACTTTTGCACATGCGCCATGGCATGGCGGATTTGCATCGGGCTGGTGTGGGTGCGAAGCAGGTAACCGCCTTCGACATAAAAAGTATCGTGCATGGAACGGGCGGGATGGTCCTCTGGCGTGTTCAGCGCCGTGAAATTGAACCAGTCGGTTTCAATTTCAGGCCCTTGTGCCACTTCAAAACCCATGGATGAAAAAATATTTTCTATCCGCTCCAAGCTTAGGCTGACGGGATGCAAGCCGCCTTGGCTGCGCAATGTACCCGGCAATGTCACGTCATAAGTTTCTGACTTCAACTGTGCATCCAACTCGGCTTGAGCCAGTTGTTGACGACAGTGATTCAATGCTTCTTCAATGGCCTGCTTGGCTGCATTGATCAATGCACCTTGGCTTTTTTTGGCTTCAATATCCAACTTTGCCAAGGACTTCATTCGCTCGGTCAAATGTCCTGATTTGCCCAGAAACTGGGCTTTGGCGTTTTCCAGCTCAACGGCTGAGGTGCAAGCGGCGAACAGTTCCTGCGCCTGTCTCACCAAGGAATCGAGCTCGTTCATTGCGTGTCTCTGGTACAAATGAAGAAGGGATTGAAGTGTGAAACCTCAACCCCTCGGGAACAACAAATTGCCCGTCGTGAAACAGGCAATTCAAAGGCCGGATCAGGCAGCCAGTTTGGCCTTGACCTGGTCAACAATGTGACCAAAGGCTGCTTTATCGTGCACTGCCAAATCGGCCAACATTTTGCGGTCGATTTCGATGGCCGCTTTGCGCAGGCCATTGGCAAACTGGCTATAGGTGATGCCGAATTCACGGGCAGCCGCATTGATACGTGCAATCCACAATTGGCGGAACACACGCTTTTTGGCGCGGCGGTCACGGTAGGCATATTGCCCGGCTTTCATCACCGCTTCTTTGGCGATGCGGTAAACGTTACCGCGGCGACCACGGAAACCTTTGGCAAGGGCTAAAACTTTTTTGTGTCTGGCGCGAGCCGTCACACCACGTTTTACGCGAGGCATATCAAATTCTCCTTGTTCGTCCGTTGATCACAGGCCAGCCATGGGCAGCATTTGCGCCATGTGACCCATATTGGTCTCATGGACTGCGACCGAGCCACGCAGGTGGCGTTTGTTCTTGGTGGTCTTCTTGGTCAAGATGTGACGCTTGAAGGCTTGACCGCGTTTCACAGTACCACCCGGACGAACACGA